>JBDLIY010000198.1:0-7240 GCA_039714635.1 Planctomycetota bacterium | reverse complement strand
CTCCGCGCGCGCAACTACGAGCAGGCGTACAACGCCCTCGACGAGAGCTACCGGGCGCAGCACACGCTCGAGGAGTTCACGGCGGAGATGAACGCCGCGTTCCCCGGCTCGGAGCCGCTCGTGCTCGCGGGGGAGACAATCGCCGTCCGCGCCGATGACTACACGGAGCAGGAGAAGGCCGACCTGACCGCCTTCTTCAAGGCGAAGGAGACGGACGAGCTCGACCACGTGTCGCGGATCGTCGCGACGGAAGGTCCGGCTCCCACGAACGTCGACATCCGGCTGATGATCCGGCGGAACGGCTACGCGGACTATTCGGTGAGTGTGATCAGCCTGCGTGCGTGGCCCGCTCCGGAGTCGCCGGCGGTCCCTGAAGACACCAGCCCGGAGACGTCTCCGTCAAAGGGAACGTCGGCAGACGAAGACCAACCGAAGTAGAATCATCGGGGTGTGTGCGAAGTCTGACCGGCGTGCCCGGAGCATCATGACTCCGGGCCGCCGATCGTGAGGTCCGTCATGCCCCGAGGTTTCTGTCTCCTGTTTCTCGTCCCGCTCCTGTTCGCGGCCTCCCCGGCCGCCGGCGAGGACTCGTTCTCCGACGTCTCCGAGAAGTTCAACGCGAAGATCGAGAAGGATCGCATCGCGCCGGAGCGGATGGAACTCGTCGACAAGGTCGCCGCGTTCGACAGCCGCGACGCGGCGAAACTCCTCCTCGAGGCGCTGGGCAAGCTCTCCGGCAAGCTCGACGACCTCCTCGGCGAGATGGACGAGGTGGCGAAGGACCTCGGCGAGATCGACGAGGAGTCGGACAAGGCCGAGATCATCAAAGAGGTCGAGCGCCTCCGCGAGATGCGCGACGGCCTGGACGAGAAGATCATCGCGGAGAGCGAGGTCGTCGACCGGATCGGCGGCGCGGTCGGGCGCTTCTCCGCCGAGGCGGCCCGCGGCTACGTCGTCACGGTCGTCGGCCGCGGCGCCACCTGGCGGGAGCGCGGGCTCGCGGCGCGCGCCGCCGCCGGCTGGCCCGGCGAGGTCGGCCGGAAGGCCGCGGTGAAGGGCCTGAAGGACAAGGAAGCCCGCGTCGTCATCCTCGCGGTCGAAGGGCTCGGCCGCCGCAAGGACGCGGAGACGGTTCCCGACGTCGCGAAGTGCCTCGATCACGAGGTGTGGGTCGTTCAGGTCACCGCCGCCGCGGCGCTCGCGGACATCGGCTCGACGAAGGCCGTCCGCCCCATGATCGAGGCGCTGGGCAAGACCTCCGGCCGCGTTCAGAGCGACATCAACGACGCCCTGAAGCGACTGACCGGCCAGAAGTTCGACGCCGACTACGAGTCATGGAAGGCCTGGTACGAGGAGCACAAGGAAGAGCTCGAGGGCGGGGACGCCAAGCCGCTCAAGCGGGGCCGGAACAAGGACGGGGCGGACGACTCGGAGTACTACGGCATCCAGGTCAAGAGCAAGCGGATCGTCTACGTCATCGACGTCTCGGGCTCGATGAACCTGCCGATCGGCGGCAAGGAGGTCGTGTCGCCGGAGCCGGGGCAGGAGGACAAGCCGTCCGGGCCCAAGGTGGAGATCGCCAAGCGGGAGTTGAAGAACGCGATCCGGAAGCTCCCGCCGGACGCGAAGTTCAACGTCATCGTCTTCAACGAGGTCGTGACCGTCTGGCAGAAGAAGATGCTGACGGCGAAGCAGAAGAACAAGAACGAGGCCTACCTCTACATCAACGACCTCGAGGCCTCGGGCTCGACCTACACCTACGGCGCGCTGAAGGAGGCCTTCCGCTTCGCCGGCCTCGGCGCCGCCGATCCGAACTACGACACCGCCGTCGACACGATCTTCCTGCTCTCCGACGGCATGCCGACGGACCAGTCGTTCCCCACGAGCAAGCCGATGGAGCCGGAGAAGATCCTGCGGGCCGTCCGGACGTGGAACAAGCTCAGCAAGGTCGTCATCCACGCGATCGCGATCGACCCGAACACCCAGGGCGCGGGCTTCATCCGGTTCATGAAGGACCTCGCGAAACAGAACGGCGGGCAGTACACGGAGAGAGGTTGATCATGCGCACGGTTCTCCTGGTTGGTCTTGTCGCGGTCGTCTTCCTCTCCGCCTCCCGGCTGCCGGCCGAAGAGGACTTCTCGGCCGCGAAGAAGCGCCTCGATGCGGCGTTCCACCCCGGCAAGCCGGCACAGGATCGCCTCGATTCCGTCTTCGAGATCGGGACGTTCGACACGCGGGACGCCGCGAAACTGCTCGTGAAGTCGATCAAGGCGCAGGACCAGATCGTTACGCCGCTGGTCGAGGAGAAGCAGGAACTCGATGAGGAGATCAACCGGATCCTCGGTCCGAAGATGCTCGACAAGGAGAGGATGCTCCCGGAGGGCGTGGGCGACACTCTCCGCCGGAAGAAGCGGCGGTCCGCGGAGCTCACCGAGCGACTCGACAACGAGCACAAGGTCTTCGAGGAGATCGAGATCTCCATCGGGCGGTACACGAACGAGCGGACCGTGGAGTGGCTCGCCCGCACCGGCACCGACGACAAGCACTGGCGCGCCCGCCTCATCGTGATCCGGGCGCTCGGCGAGATCGCGAACCCCACGACCGCGAAGCACATCGTCTCCGCCATCGGCGACAGTGACAACCGCGTGAAGTCGGCCGCGGCCCAGGTCGCGGGGAAGATGAAGATCGCCGACGCGCTGAAGCCGCTTCTCAAGCTGCTCGACGACAAGGTCTGGACGGTCCGCGCCGCCGCGATCGAGGCCCTCGGCGACATCGGCGAGAAGGGCGCGGTCGGCCCGCTGATCGAGCAGATCGAGGAGGAGGAGGGTCGGCTCCGCGAGGACTGCGCGCAGGCGCTCGCGAAGCTCACCGGTCAGCAGTTCGGCCAGGCGGTCGGCGCCTGGAAGAAGTGGTGGGAGGAGAACAAGCACGAGTACGGCGGCGACGACGGGAAACCGCTCGGCGGTCACCCGCCGGACCGGCCGCGCGACGCCGGCAAGGGTTACTACGGCATCCCGGTCGTCACGGGCAAGGCGATCTTCATCCTCGACGTCTCCGGCTCGATGTCGAAGTCGACGAAGGACGCGAGCCGCGACCCGACGCAGGGCGAGATCAGCAAGATCGAGCGCGCGAAGCGCGAGCTGACCCGCGTCATCACGAACTTCACCTCGAAGGGGAAGTTCAACCTGATCATCTTCAACGACGTCGTGAAGGCCTGGCGCGAGGCGATGGTGCCGGCGACGAAGGCGAACAAGGCCGCCGCCCAGGATTGGGTGAAGAGTCTCGGCGCGACGAGCTCGACGAACATCTACGACGCGCTCGAGAAGGCCTTCAAGATCGCGGGCCTGGGCGTCAACGACAAGCACTACAAGGCCGAGGCGGACACCATCTTCCTCCTGTCCGACGGCTCGCCGACCAAGCCGTCGGGCGAGGCGGACGACTGGGAGAAGATCCTGCGCGCCGTGCGCCAGTGGAACCAGCTGAAGAAGGTGACGATCCATGCGATCGGCGTCGGCGGCCACAACGTGGCCTTCATGTCGCGGCTCGCGGCGGAGAACAACGGGCGGTACGTGTCGAAGTAGGGCATCGCTCCTGAAACTCAGGAGCAAGTGTCACGGACAACGGGAAGGCGGCCTATACTCCGCCTTCGACTGCGAGGGAACTCATGCCATATGACAACCTTCTGATGGCCCTGGACGGTGGGGTCGCAACGGTAACGATCAACCGGCCGGAGAAGCTGAACGCGCTGAACGACGCGACGATCGCGGAACTCACGCACGCGTTCACGAACCTGCCGGAGGGCGCGCGCGTGGCGATCCTGACCGGAGCCGGCGAAAAGGCGTTCGTCGCGGGCGCCGACATCGCGGAGCTGGCGGAGCTGACGGCGGTCGCGGCGAAGGACGTCTCCGCGCGCGGCCAGGCGATGTGCGACGCCATCGAGCAGTGCGCCGTGCCGGTGATCGGCGCGATCAACGGTTTCGCGCTGGGCGGTGGCCTCGAGGTCGCGATGGCGTGCAACATTCGCTACGCCTCGACGAAGGCGAAGATGGGCCTGCCGGAAGTGACGCTCGGGATCATCCCGGGCTATGGCGGCACGCAGCGGCTGCCGCGCCTGGTCGGCGAGGGGCGCGCGATGGAGATGGTGACGAGCGGCGCGATGATCGACGCGGAGGAGGCCGGCCGGATCGGCCTCGTGAACCGCGTGTGCGAGCCGGACGAGCTGATGGAGGCCTGCGGGAAGCTGGCCGGAAAGATCGCGCGGAACGGCCCGGTCGCCGTCCGGTACGCGATGGAGGCCGTGAACCGCGGGATGCAGGCGGGGCGCGTCGAGGGCATGCGGGTCGAGGAGGATCTCTTCGGTGTCGTCAACGCCACCGAGGACGTGAAGGAAGGACTGAACGCCTTCCTCGAGAAGCGGAAGGCGGAGTTCAGGGGGAGCTGACGTGGAACACGAGATCGCGATCGTCGGGGGAGACGGAATCGGGCCGGAGGTGGTCCGGGAAGGGCTGAAGGTCCTCGACGCGGTGGCGACGGAGTACGGGTTCACTCTGAAGCGGACGGACTACCCCTGGTGCACGCAGCACTACCTCGACACCGGTGTCATCCTGCCGGACGAGGCCCTCGACGAGTTCCGGCAGCTCGACGCGATCTATCTCGGCGCGATCGGTGACCCGCGGGTGGAGGTCGGCCTGATCGAGCGCGGCATCATCGCCGGCGTCCGGTTCGGGCTCGACCTCTACGTGAACCTCCGGCCGATCCGGCTCTACCACGAGGACTTCTGTCCCATCAAGGACAAGACCCCGGCCGACGTCGACTTCGTCGTGGTCCGCGAGAACACCGAGGGCGCCTACGCCGGGATCGGCGGGATCCTCAAGAAGGGGACGCCCTTCGAGGTCGCCACGCAGGAGATGATCTACACGCGGGCCGGCTGTGAGCGGGTGATCCGCTACGCCTTCGAGTACGCCCGGAAGCGCGGCAAGAGGAAGCGGCTCACCCTCGTGGACAAGGCGAACGCGATCCGGGCGCAGGACATCTGGACGCGGACCTTCGCGGAGGTGGGGGAGGAGTACCCGGACATCGAGCGGGACCACGGTTACGTCGACGCCACCTGCATGTGGATGATCAAGCAGCCCGAGCACTACGACACCATGGTCACGCCGAACCTGTTCGGCGACATCATCACCGACCTCGGCGCGATGCTGCAGGGCGGGATGGGGATCGCCGCCTCCGGCAACATCCACCCCGGGCAGGTCTCGATGTTCGAGCCGATCCACGGCTCCGCTCCCAAGTACGCGGGGCAGAACAAGGCCAACCCGATGGGCGCGATCGCGGCCGCCCAACTCATGCTCGACCATCTCGGCGAGGCCGACGCCGCGGCCTGCCTCGAGAGCGCGATCGCCAATCTCCTCGGCTCCGGTCGGATTCGGTCCTTGAGCGCGGGGGTCCACGGAACCGATGAGATCGGTGACCTTGTGGTAGAGGAGGTGCACCGGCTCGCCGCGGAATCGTGAGCCCGGTGTAGCGCGGCATGATCATCATCCCGATCGGTGACGACAATCCGTCGACACGGATTCCGTGGGTGACCTACGGACTGATCGCCGTCAACGTCGGCGTCTTCGCCCTCGTGAACGGACTCGGTTCCCTTCCCGCCGAGGTCTCGAGGGAGTGGGGCTTCGTTCCGAACGACCCGAAGCTGACCACGTTCGTCACCTCGGTGTTCCTCCACGGGGGCATCTTCCACATCCTCGGGAACATGCTGTTCCTGTGGATCTTCGGCGACAACATCGAAGACAAGATCGGCCACGTCCTCTACTTCCTCTTCTACATCGTCGCCGGCGCGCTGGCCTGCGCGTTCTACATGCTCTTCACCGGGTTCGCCGGCGGCAGCGTTCCGCTCGTCGGGGCGTCCGGCGCCATCGCGGGCGTGATGGGCTGCTACATGGTGTTGTTCCCCGAGGCCCGGATCCGCTTCTTCTACTGGTTCTTCTACGTCTTCATGGGGGTCCTGCGGATCCGCGCGAAGTGGAGCCTGGGGATCTGGATCGCCATCAACCTCCTCAACTGGCTCGTCCTCCGGAGCAGCTACGTCACCGGAGTGGCCTACGCCGCTCACGTGGGCGGGTTCGCGGTCGGGATCCTCGCGGCGGTCCTCCTGAAGAAGCGGCTGGTGGCGGCGGGGCGCGTGACGCGGCAGGACGAGCTCACGGGCTTCGCGCCCGAAGGAACGACGCCTCCGAAGCGGAAACCGGAGTTCCGGCCGCAGGAGTTTCAGCACGCGGGGTCGGAGCCGGTGTCGCCCGAGGAACCGGCGGTCGTGCGTTTCGCCCGCGAGTACGCCAGCCCGCGCGTTCAGACCGACCGTTCCCACGAGGGCTTCTTCGGCGCCGAGGAGGCGATCGTTACATGCATGCGCACGGGCCGGATGGACGTCGCGCTGGAGAAGTATGCCGAGTTCGTCCGCATGCGGCACGCGAAGGCGCTGCCCTCCCGGGCTCAGATCGAGATCGCGGCGGAGTTCTTCCGTCTGAAGGACTACGAGAGCGCCCTGGAGGCCTACCGCCGCTATCTCTCGCGCTACGCGACGGGGCCGGACGCGGCCGAGGCGAAGTTCCGGCTCGGCGTGATCCTCTCGCGGTACCGGAAGGAGTACTACCGCGCCCGCGAGTACCTCCTGCAGGCGGTCGTCGAGCACCCGGACCCGAAGATCGTGTCGTTCGGGCGGGAGGAGCTCGACCGGATCGCGGCCCACCTGTAGCGGGCCGCCGGCGCAACGGGTTTCTCGGCATGAAGCGGCCGCGTGCGGCGGCCTGCATCTGACCGGTCGGCGCTCCGGCCGCGTGGAGCTTCGAACACCGGATGTGCTCCTCGGCTGGCAAACGACGCCTTGAACGGCAAGGGGTATCACGAAGGCTCAGGTGAGGGTGGCGAAGGAGAGCCCCGTCGTGATCCCCCGGCCCGAACCGCCAGAATCGTTTTCCCACGGAGCCAGGCTGTCTTCGATGGCCAGATGACCGAGGGCATTGGTCGAACGCTTCCTCGCCGTCGGAACCCCGCGGGACTCCCACCGGCATCGTGTCTGCGCCGGCGAAGGGAAGCCCCGTCGTTTTTCCCCGGCCCGAACCGCCAGAACCGTTTTCCCACGGGGGAAACCGGGCCCGGTTCGTTGGACTACAGAGCCAGACCGACGGGTGAAACGGCGCCGGTCCGCCGTGCTTCACGCCACATGGCCCGGCGATCAACC
>JBDLIY010000197.1:0-7258 GCA_039714635.1 Planctomycetota bacterium | reverse complement strand
GGGTGCTTGCCCATGCGGGTCTCGGCCCGGCCTGGGGCGGTGAAGGGCCACACGGTCTTCATCTGCTTGCCACCGTTGTCTTCGCGCATTTGGTCGTACGCGTAGTGGTAGCGGCCGCCGGATGCGAGCGCCGTTTCCATCGCCTGCATCAGTTCGTCCGTGACGTCGAGGTTGGTGTCGGTGGAGTCCACGTCGTCGTGGTCCTCCAGCGCCTCGAGGAGCTGGAGCGCCTTCTTGCCCTGCGCGACGTCGAGCGCGACCGTCGCGGAGGAGAGGTTCGTGACGGAGCCGGAGAGCGTCTCGATCTCCGCCGCCTCGAAGGCCGACCTGATGCCCTCGTAGGCCTCGACGGGCCCGGTCACCTCGAAGTTGTCGCCCACGTCCTCGACGTCCTCGGCGCCACCCTCGAGGGCCGCCTCGAAGACCTGCTCCTCCTCATGGTCGACAGTGCTCACCGTGAAGAACGCCTTCGCCTCGAACTGCCAGGCGACACAGCCGTTCTTCCCGATGGAGCCGCCGTACTTCTCGAAGAGCTTCCGGACCTCGCCGCCGCTGCGGTTCCGGTTGTCGGTGACGACCTTCACCATGATCGCGACACCGCCGGGGCCGTAGCCCTCGTAGACGATCTCCTCGTACGCTTCGCCACCGAGCTCGCCGGTGCCCTTCTTCACGGCGCGCGCGATGTTGTCCTTCGGCATGTTCGCCGCTTTGGCGCGGTCGATCGCGTACTTCAGGGAGAGATTCATGTCCGGGTCGCCGCCGCCGTGGTGCGCGCAGACGGTGATCTGCTTCGCGAGCTTCGAGAAGATCTTCCCGCGCTTCGCGTCGACGACGGCCTTCTTGTGCTTGATCCCGGCCCAGTGGGAGTGACCTGCCATCCGTTGAGTCTCCGTCAAAGCCCTCGCTTCCCCGTTCCGGCCCGACAAGACAACAGATTGCGTGGGTCGCGCCGAGAGAAAACGTCGCCTGCATTATAGGGTCCCGCATCCTTCCCCGCCCCCCTTGCCCGCTCTCTCAACCGGGCGCTCAAGCCGCCGCGGGCCGTCGCCGATCTCAAGGATGGACCAATCGTCTCGATCTACGTGAGGTGACGGACACATGCGGGGAGGACAGAACGCCTCCGAGCTGGTGGAATTTGTACGTCTGCTCTCGTCCGCCCCCGACGAGGCCGCCTTCGCATCGGCCGCCACGCCTCTCCTCGCCTCCCTGCTCGACGATCCGGGGCTCCGCGTCGACCTCGGCGACACCAATGGTCACGACGGGCCCGTCTCCCCCATCCTCATATCCGGAGAGGCCGCCGGCCGGGTCCACGCCGCCGACGAGGGAAACGCGCGGACGGCGGCGCGCCTCGTCGCCGAGGGGCTCGGCCGGCTCCGTCGCGAAAACGGGCTCCGGCAGGACGTCGCGGACTCGCGGGAGGAGTTGGCGCACTCCCGGCAGCGCGGCGAGACGAGGGAACGGTTCCTCGCGGCGGTGAGCCACGAGTTCCGGACGCCCCTGACCTCGATCCGCTCCTTCGCGGAGATCCTCCTCGACCAGGGGGAGGAGGACGAGGAGACGCGCCGCGAGTTCATCGGAATCATCCACGAGGAGTCGGTGCGCCTCACGCGCCTCGTCAACAACCTGCTCGACCTCGGGCGAATCCGCGCCGGGCGGATGGACTGGGACTTCCACGAGGCCGACCTCGGGTCGACGATCCGGACCGCGATCCGCTCCGTCGCCTCGCTGGCCGCCGAGCGCGAGGTGCTGATCCGGCTTCAGGGCGCCGAAGACCTGGTTCCCCTCGCCTGCGACACCGACAAGATCATCCAGGTCCTCGTCAACCTGCTCTCGAACGCGGTGAAGTACTCGCCCCGCGGTGAGCCCATCGTCGTGATCGCCGAGTCGATGGAGTCCGGCGCGCGGATCACGGTCCGCGATCGCGGACCGGGGATCCCGGCGGAGTACCGCAAGCGCATCTTCGACCGCTTCTGGCGGATGGAGGGCGGACGGCAGCCGGGGACGGGTCTCGGCCTGGCGATCGCGCTGGAGATCGCCACCGCGCACGGCGGCCGGATGTGGGTGGACGAGAGCCCGACGGGCGGCTGCGACTTCGTCTTCGAAATCCCGGACCGCGAAGCGGCGGGGATCTCCGTCGTGGAGGAGGCGGCCGTCAGCGGGGATCGACGGGTGCCTGCTCGCCCCGGGGCTTCAGGGGCGTGATCTCGTAGTCTCCCGGCTTCTCCCCGGCCCCGTTCCCCGTCTCGTCCGCCGGCGCCCCCACGGCCGCCTCGTCGGACCCCGTCTTCCCGACGATCTTCGCGAGGAACACGCCGGCGAGGGAGACGAGCGCAATCGTGACGATGATCCCGAGCCAGCGCATCGCCTGCTCCCGCTCGCGTCGTATTCCGGCCCGCTGCGCATGGGAGGGCTTCGCCCGGGTCTTCGCGGTCGCGGCCGGAGCCGGCCGGGTCTTCGGCGCCGCCCGGACGTTGACCGTCGGTACGTTGACCGTCGGTACGTTGACCGTCCCGACCTTCACGGCGGGGGCGGCGGGCGATCCGCCCAGCGTCTCGTCGGCGGCGATCCGGAAGACGACCTCCCCCACGCGGAACGGCGCGCCGAACGCGATCTCTCTCCGCTCGCCCTCGGGGATCCGGCCCTCCCCCACGAAGGTCCCGTTGCTGCTGCCGAGGTCGCTGAGGAGAAATCCGCCGTCCTGCATCTCGATGAGCGCGTGGCGCCGGGAGACGGAGACGTGGGGAATGGGAACGTCGACGTCCAGGCTTCGCCCGAGGACCACGACGCGGCCGGGCAGCGGAAGCCGGCGATCGGAGAGGACGGTGTCTTTGATGAGGAGATGTGCCATGCGTCTCTATTCTGCCGTGGATTTTCACGGTTTCAGGGCCGATGGGCAAATTCCTGAGGGGTTCCCCCGGGGGAGGCGACCGAAACGTGGATGGGTTCCCCCGGGGGAGGCGACCGAAACGTGGACGGGTTCCCCCGTGGCAGGCGACCGAAACGCTGACAACGCCCACGGGAGCGTGCTACGTTCACCGCCGATGGAGCAACCACCGCGAACGGGCCCGCTGATCCTCTCCCGCAACGTCGCGATCTACTCCACGCGCCGCCTGACGGAGGCGTTCCGCGCCCGGGGCCGGCCCGCGCACGTTCTCGACCCCGCCGCCGTCGGCCTCCTCCTCCGGGAATCGGCCCTGACCTGCTCCGAAAGCGAGCGGCCGCTCGCGCCACCGGCCGTGCTCGTGCCGCGGATCGGCGCCGCCGTCACGGCCCACGGGCTGTCCGTCATCCGCCAGATGGAGCTTCTCGGCGTCCCCACCACCGCGGGCTCCGCCGCCATCCGCCTGGCCCGGGACAAGATGGAGAGCCTCCAGGTTCTCGCCGCGAAGGGCCTGCCCGTTCCCCCCACCGCGCTCGTGCGCGAGACGCCGGACGCCGACTGGGCGGTGGCGGCCGTCGGCGGTCCCCCCGTCGTGCTGAAGTTCCTGTCGGGAACGCACGGCACCGGCGTCTTCCTGGCCGAGTCCCTCGACGCCGCGCGGACGATCCTCGAGGCGATGTGGGGCATCGAGAAGAACCTCCTCGTCCAGGGCTACATCGAGACGGCGGCGGGGCGGGACCTCCGCCTCTTCGTCATCGGCGACGAGGTCGTCGCGTCGATCCGCCGGACGGCCCCGCCCGGATCGTTCAAGGCGAACCTCCACCAGGGCGGCCGCGCGACCGCCGTGACGCCGGACGACGCGACCGTCGAACTGGCCCTCGCCGCGGCGAAGGCGATCGGCCTCCACGTCGCCGGCGTCGACCTGCTGACGGGAGACGACGGTCCCCTCGTCACCGAGGTGAACGCGAGCCCCGGCCTCGAGGGCGTCGAGGACGCCACCGGGAAGGACGTCGCGGGCGCGGTGGTGGACGCCGCGATCCGCCTGGCCGACGGCCGGGGGAACCCGTGACCCGTCTCGGGCGCTGGCTCCGGCGCATCCTCGTCACGTTCGCCGTCCTCTTGATCCTCCTCGCCGGCGCGTGGATCTTCCGCTGGACGCTGATCGGAGGCACCGTTCGCCGCGCGCTTTCCGAAGCCGCCGCGGACTACGACCTGGCGATCGAGGTGACGGAGCTGTCCGGGACCCTGCTCGGCGACGTCACCGCCCGCCGGGTCCTCCTCTCCCCGACGACTCCCGAGCCTCACCTCGTCCGGGAGGGTCGCGTGGACCGCATCCGGGTCGACTTCCACCTCCTCGGCCTTCTCGCCGGCGACGACCGGTGGCTCCGGAAGATCCACGTCGAGGGCGTGCGGGCGGTCCTGGACGTGAGGGCCCCGCTGCCCGCCCCGGAATCCGAACCGGACCCCGCCCCGGAACCGGCCGCCGGCGCCATGGTCCTGCCGTCGCTGGTCCGGGTCACGGACGTGGAGCTGACCTTGTGCGCCGGGCCGAGCCGGATCGAATTCCGGAACGCGAGGATCGACGTGGCCGAGGTCGCCGACCGGGACTGGAGGGGCCGGGCTCAGGCCGCCCTCCTCCGCTCGCGCATCGAAGGAGAGTCCGACGAGTTCGCGGACCCGTACGTCGAGGTCGAATACGTCGGCGGCTGCCTGTGCATGACGGACGGCGGCGGGCGCGAGTTGATCCGCGCGGACGTCTCCCGGATCGAGGAGGGCTTCATCGAGGCCGACGTCGACCTCGCCCTGTTCGGCGGCCAGATCACGGGCCGCGTGCGGACGGAGAGAGGGACCGACACGGTCACCGCGAACCTCGACCTGGCGGACCTCCGGGCCCCGCGGCTCCTTCGCTTCCTGCCCGAGATCCCGGTGGAGTTCCGCGAAGTGTCGGGGAGCCTCGAGGCGGTGCTCGCCGACGCATCCGAGCCGCACCTCGACGGCCTCGCGGGCACCTTCCGCCTGGCCCTCTCCGGACCGAGGGTGCAGCGGTGGGCGGCCGAACGGGTGGAGATCTCCGGGAACCTCGAGCACCGCGCCTTCACGGTGCGCGGAACGACGGTCGAACCGGACACCGGCTTCGACGGGCGGCTGTGGCTCGAAGAGGTTCCCCGCTTCGAGGCGGACGTGGACCTCGACGCCTTCGACCTCTCCCTCCTCGGCCTCGATATCGAGGACCGGGGCATCCGCGGCACGGCGACCGGCCGCGCATCCGTCGCCGGGACGGCGGAGTCGCCGGTGTTCTCCGGGGACCTCACGATCGTCGAGCCCGGGTACGGGGAGTGGTCGGCCGAGCGGATCGAAGCCCGGGGGCGGGGTGGCCCGGCCGGGATCGACCTGGAACGCTTCCTCGCGGTGCGCGGCCGGGACCGCGTCGAGGTGAAGGGGCAGATCGAGTTCAGCCGCAACGTGACCTTCACCGCTACCGGCTCCGTCGACGTGGAGTCGGCGGACGTGATCGTCACGGAGTGCGGCGTCCCCTACCCGGACGAACTCGACGGCGCGGTCCGCGTGACGTTCACGGCGGAGCCCGCCCCGGACGGGAGCACGCGCATCCTCGCCACGAGCCTTCACGTGACCAGTCCTCCGATCGTGGCCGAGGGCGCCGACGTCGTGACCCGGCTCCCGCCGCTGAATGTCGACTTCGACGCCGACGCCATCGCCATCGATGGCCGTCTCGCGCTGCGCGGAGTGGAAGCGGCCCGGTTCACCGACCGGTTCGGGATCGAGCCCTGGGGAGAGGCTTCCGCCACCGGCGAGCTCGTCGTCCGCGGCACGATCGGCGATCTCGACGCCTCCGTATACCTCAACGCGAAGGATGTCGTCCTCCGTCCGCCGCACCGCGAGGAGGTCCTCCTCTCGGAGCTGACGCTCCTGGCGCGGCACGACGGAGACGGCCTCGCCCTGGAGCAGCTGCTCGCCAACGGCAGGCACTGGGGCCTCGTCGCCAGCGGCCGCCTCGCCTGGGATCCGCTCGTCGACCCCGTCGACGGGATCGGCGACGCGGCGGTGGATGGGCAGCTGAACCTCGTCGACTTCCCCCTCTCCGTCTCGAGAGCGATCCCGGCCCTGGCGGATGCGACCGGGACCGTGGACGCCCGCCTCGCGTTCTCGGGCACCGTCGCAAAGCCCGGGGCAACGGGCACGATCGACGTCACCGCCGGACGACTGAGAGCGGCGGACGACCGGATTCCGGACGTCACGGACCTCGACGTCTCCCTCGCGCTCTCCGACGCCGGTCTCGACGGCGTCCGGGTGGACCTCCGGCCGTCCACCGCGCGGATCCTCGATGCCCTCGTCTCGCTCGACTCCGGGGGCGCCAACCTGTCGTTCGCTCCGTTCCGGATCTCCGCGCCGTCTCTCGTCGCGCGGGTGCGCGATCTGGACGCCGGTCTGCTCGGTGTCCAGCTGGGCACGGACGAGGTCCTCGCCGGGGACGTCGAGGTCGACGTCTCGGTCACCCGGGGCTCCGGGGTGGACGGCCCCGAGGCGGACGTGGTGGTGCGCGGCGGCAACTTCCGCTTCGCAGCCGCGGAACGCTTCCGGCGGGAGCAGTCGGACGGTCACCTGGACCTCCGCGCTCACTGGGGGCCGAAAGGGATCCGGGTCGAGAACGCGACGCTCATCTACGCCGACCGGACCCTGCGCCTCGACGCACAGATCCCGATCTCTCCCTCCCTCGACCCGATCGGAATCGTCCGGCGGGACGGGGATCCGATCCACGTCACGGTCGCGGGAACCGACCTCGACCTGGCTGAACTCTCCCGCACCCTGCCGCGGCTCCGGCTCGGGGGCCGGGCCGACCTGAGCGTGGAACTCGCGGGCACGCTCGGAGAGTCCCGCGGCCGCGCCGCCCTCACCGTGCGCGACGGCTTCGCGCGCTACCCCGGCGTGCCGGACTTCGACGGCATCCGGGGTTCTTTCCGGCTGGAGCCCGACGCCGTCGTCACGGTCGACAAGCTCGGCTTCCAGCTGGGGCGCGGTGAACTCACGGTGGATCCGGGCGGCACCGTCCAGCTGGTGCGGAGCGGCCCGAACGGCTTCGATTTCGGCCGGATGAACCTGGAGATCCGGGGGAAGAACGCGCTGCTGACGCGCACGAGGACGATGCTCGTCCGCGCGGCGCCGGACCTGAAACTCTCGGGAGGCGGGGACCGCCCGCGCCTGCTCTCCGGCCGCCTCGACATCTCCTCCGTCCGGTACACGCAGCGGATCGAACTGATCAGCCGACGCCCCTCCCTCGCGCCGCTCCCGCTGACGGAGGACCCGTTCCTCACGAGCCTGAACCTCGACGTCCGTGTCCACGCTCCCCGCGAGAGCATC
>JBDLIY010000196.1:0-7354 GCA_039714635.1 Planctomycetota bacterium | reverse complement strand
TCCGGCCGTTCACTCGTCGAGAACCGCGCGAGGAGATCGGCGTAGCCGGGCGCGTCGGGCCGGAGGCTTCCCGCGCTGAACAGGAGCTGCTTCCGGTCGTCGTCGCCGGCCGTCGGCAGGACCTCCCCGAAGGCGCGCACCACCTCCCCGCTCCCGGGCGCCAGGAAGATCGCGGCGCACACCGCCATCGCCCGCGCCGGCGCCGCGCCCTCCCGGGCCATCATCAGGACCTCGGGGAGCACGCGGTCGGCGCGGGGTCCGAGGGAGTACAGGAGCTGGCGCACGAGGTTGGCCGCCGCCCGCCGCTCGCAGGCCAGGTACGGAACGAGCGTGTCGAGGTGGGGAATCGCCGCGGGGCCGGTTCCCTGGATGAGGGAGAGGAGATCCGTCGTGAACCGGAGGTCGTCCGGATCGAGCGCCGCCACGAGGTGGTCGACGATCGGCGCCTTCGAGACCAACAGCGACCGGAGGACGGCGAGGGCCCGCTTCCGCACGGCCGGGTCCTTCCCGGTGAGGGCCTCGGCCAGCGGCTCGAGCGCGGGACGCCCGATCTTCTCGAGCGCGGCGCGGGCGGCCTTCCACGCCTCCTCGTCGGCCAGCTGGCCGACCCACCAGGACGCGTCCCGGCCGGCGTACGTCCCCGGCTCGTCCGCCTGCCCGTAGGCCGGGAGGGCGAGGAGCAGACAGAGCAGTGCGACCCTCCTCATCGATCCCCCGCCCCGGGGATCGACGCGATGAGCTCCTTCGCGGCCTTCGCCACGCGGGGGTCCTCGTGCTTCGTCAGCGGTTTCACCCGCGGCACGGCGTCCCGCGCCCGGCCCCCCAGCTGCCGCAGCACGCCGAGCAGGCGGAGCTTGCCCTCGGTGTCCGCCTCCCCGAGCGCGGCGGCCACCGCCATCGCGGCGGCCTCCCCTCCGGCCAGGAGCGCCTGCTGGTAGAGCGGCCGCTCCCCGGCCCGCTTCTCGTCCAGGAAGCGTTCCAGCACGAGGCTCAGGAAGCGCTCGTCGTCCGGGGCCAGCCGACGGAGCGCGTTGACCGCCCATCCATCCACGTGACTCCCCTCCGGAGGCGAGTGGGCGATCTCGAGGAGCACCGGAACGAGGGGCTCTGCCCGATTCCCCATCGCCTCGACGGCTCCGACGGCGTTGAAGTGGACGGTCTTCCGCGGGTCCCGCATCAGGGCGGGCAGGCGAGCGCACAGAGTCTCGGCGCACTCCGGGAACATGCCGAGCGCGTGCGCGGCGGCGGCGGCGGCGACGGCGTCGTCGCCCTCGAAGACCTCGACCACGCGGGGGAGCACCGCCTTCCGGGCGGCGTCGGAGCTCCGGGCGATGTCCCGGAGGGCCCAGGCGGCGCGCTTGTTGAACTGGTGCGGATCTTCGTCCGCGAGCAGACGAAGCAGGGCGTCGACGTGGGGCAGCGCGGCTTCTCCGAGCGCCCCGAGCCACCCCACCGCCGATTCGCGCAGCTTCGGATGATCGAGGAGTTCCACCGCGGCCCGGGCCGCCGCCGGGCGCCGTTCGGCCGGGAGGTCATGGATCCCGGCGCCGAGCAGGACCTCCGCGGCGGCCGTGCGGATCGCGGCGTCGTCGGAGTCGAGCAGGGCCGCCAGCGGCGCGGCCGCGCCCTCGATCACGGTTGCGTACGGGCGGCTCCCGAGGGACCGCAGCGCGAACATCACCTCGTCCCGGTCGCTGCTGGACAGAAGCTCCGCGAGGAGCGGCAGGTTCTCGCGCTTCCCGGCCAGCTGCGCAGCCGCCTGGTCGCGGATGAACGGGGACCGGGCCTTCGCCAGGCGCAGGTAGAAGCGGAGCACCTCGGGGTGGGTCGCCGCGAGCGGACTCAGGCCGTCGAGGATCCGCCGCTCCGTGTGGTCGCCCTTCACCGTGGCGAGAAGCACCGCCCCCAGCGGTTCCAGCACGGCGGGAAGCTGCGCCGCCCAGCCCTCCGTCGACCAGCCGGAGAGCAGGTGGAGGGCGATCCCCCGCGGCCCCTCCTTCTCGCTCCGGAGCGCCCGCACCACCATGTCCTGATCTCCGGCGATGAAGTTGATCACCGCCCCCTTCATGTGCTCCGAGGGGACCTTCCGCTCGAGCATCGCGACGACCGCGGGGAACGCCGGCGCCGCCGGGGGGCCGATGGCCGCGAGCGCCGCCACCGCGGGCAGGTCGTCCTCGAAGTCTTCGTTTCCGAGCATCGAGATCAGCGCTCCCACGGCGGGCGCGGCCGCGGAGCCCATGCTCGCCGCCGAACGGGCCGCCGCCATGCGGACGTCGCCGTCCCGGTCGACGAGCAGGCCGGCCAGCACGGGAACGCGGTCCGGGTCCGCGAGTGCGATCGACCCCAGGCGCCGGGCGACCTCCTCGCGAACCCTGGGCGAGGGGTCCGCGGCCAGCCCGCAGACGAGGTCGGCGAACCCCGGCGCGTCCGGACGAAGGCGTCTCGTCGCCGAGAGCAGCCGGCGCCGGTCCTGGTCGTTCGCGCGCCCGATCTCCTTCGCCAGCGCGGCGACAACCTCCCCGCTGTCCGGCGCGATCCGCACCGCCGCCTCCACCACGTGGCGTCGGCGGCGCGGGTCCGTGTTCTCGATGAGCGTCAGGACCCGCGGCAGCTCCTTCCGGGATTCCGGGGTGAGGCGGATCAGGATTCCGAGGGCGCGCGTGGATGCTTCCCGATGCCCGCAGCTCACGTACGGGGCGACGGTGTCGAGGTGCGGCAGCGCGGCCCGGCCCGTGCTCTCGATGAGATCGAGGACGCGCCCGGAGAAGTCGAGGTCCCGGGGATCGAGCGCTTCGACGAGGAGGTCGACGACCGGCGCCTTCGAGACCCGGACCTCCTTCAGGCCGGCGAGCGCGCCCCGGCGGATCTTCCGGTCCTCGGAGGAGAGCGCATCCACGAGCGGATTCAGGGCCGGCCGGCCGATCTTCCGGAACGCGACCATGGCCGCCCGGTATCCGTTCGGGTCCGAAAGCTGGCCGATCCACCACGTCGCGTCCCGTCCGGCGTAGGTCCCCGGCGGGTCCTCCTGGGCGAGGCCGGAACCGGCGAGGCCCAGCAGCATGAGAAGTGCGACGACGATCCTCCCGCACCGCGAACGAGCCATGGGCACTCTCCTCTCCGGAGGAACCGGTCGACCGAGCGTATCATCTCCTGACACGGCCAAACGCCGCGATCGCGTCGACTCGCGGTAGTCTGATGCCCCGACCCACCATGAACGCCCGAGAGAGAATCCTGGTGACACTCGACCGCGAGCCCGTGGACCGGCTCGCCGTGGACCTCTGGTGCACCCCGGAAGTCGAGGCGGCTCTGCGTGACCACACGGGCGCCGCCACGGAACTCGAGACCTGGCGGGCCCTCGGACTCGACAAGATCGTCTGGGTCTTCCCGGAGTACGACACCGACGAGGGCCGGACGGCCTGGGGCGCGCCGCTCCGCCGGGTGCGCGCAGGAGAGGCGCACTACGACGAGGTCGCGGCGGCGCCCCTCGCGGGCTTCGACACGCCCGAGTCCCTTTCCGACTACCCGCACTGGCCCGACCCCGAGCGGTTCGACGTCGAGGAGGCCTTCGCCCGGGCCCGCGAGGCCCGGCGCGACTTCGCGACCATCGGGCCGTGGGTCTCCTGCTTCGAGATCTACTGCCAGCTCCGCGGCCTCGAGCAGGGACTGATGGACCTCCTCGTCTCACCCGACCTGGTGGACGCCGTCCTCGACCGGGTGGAGGCGATCCAGACGTCGATGATGACGCGGCTCCTCGGGAGCGGCCTCTTCGACCTCGTCTTCCTCTCCGACGACCTCGGCACGCAGAGCGGGCTGCTGTTCTCGCCCGAGTCGTGGCGGCGCCACCTCGAGCCCCGCCTCCGCCGCTGGTGCTCGCTGGCCCACGACCTCGGCGTCCGGACCTTCTACCACTCGGACGGCGCGATCGGCCCGCTGATCGGGGAGATCCTCGACTGCGGCGTGGACGTGTTGAACCCGATCCAGCACGCCTGCCCCGGCATGGATCCGGCGCGCCTGAAGGCGGAGCACGGCGACCGGGTGATCTTCCACGGCGGCGTCGACAACCAGCGCGTGCTCCCGCTCGGCACGCCCGACGACGTCCGCGCCGAGGTGCGGATGCTGCGCGAGACGCTCGGCGAGGGCGACGAAGGGTTCATCTGCTGCTCGTGCCACAACGCGCAGGCGGGCACGCCGGTGGAGAACGTCCTCGCGATGATCGACGAAGCGCGCCAGAACGATTCGTTCCCGCGATGACCGACCGCGCTACCAGCCCAGGGCGGCCATCTTGGCGGTGACGCCGGCCTTGAGCCGGCCGCTCGGGCTCGTTCGCTGCCAGCGCTGGAGCGCCCGCTTGAGCTTCTTCGCGCCGCTCCCCATGCCGTTCCGGATCCGCCGCTTCCGCCCGGATCCAAGGCGGTTCTTGCTCGAGAGGGAGAACTTCCTGTTCCGCGGTCCCAGCAACGCCTCCAGGTCGGAGACGATGAGACCGGCGTACTGCTCCCGGTCCGCCTTCCGGCGGGGATGCAGGAGCATGCCGCCCCAGCGGTTCGGATCGATATCGCCGTTGTTCAGATCCTTCCACTCGCTGGCGGGGTCGTAGTTGTCCAGGCCGATGGGAGAACCGCGGCCCTTGCCGTCACAGGCGACGAACACGTTCCCCACGTTGTAGATGGCATCCAGGGGAATGCCGCCCGGCCCCCGTCCCGGCTGGAGCTCGAACGGCGGGCCGAAGCGGTCGGTGTTTCCGTTGAAGAGGTCGGCGGCGATGATCTCGCCGAGCTTCTCCAGGCCACCGTGCTTCTTCAGGGCCCGGGCGATGAGCCGGACGTCGGCCTTGTCCGGGTTGGCCGGGTCCAGTCGCTTCTTGACCGCCCCGTCGAGCATGGTGAGCCTCTTGACGTCCATCTTCACCCACGCGCCCGGGATCTCCAGCTGGCGGGCGAGGTCCAGGGCGGTCTGGAAGGCGTCCACATCCGGAACCTCTCCGCCCTGCGCCCAGAGCTTCAGCTGTCCGACTTCCAGCGGCTTGAGGGCCTCGGTGCGGGCGTTCCGGTCCACCACGGTCATGATCATGGCCGCGGCCTGCACGTTGGCGGACGACTGGTTCGTCTCCAGCTTGACCACGACGGAGTCGATCTTCCCGCGGTCGTCGCCGAAGCCGTCGAGCTTGAACACCGGGTGTCCCGGTGCCAGGGCCTTCGCGGTGTAGATGTCGGCGGCGTTGATGGGTGAGTTCAGGCTCAGCACTCGTCACTCCTCTCGGGATTGCCCACTCTCGCGTTTCACAGAGTCGTTCCTCGGATCGGCCGATCATCTTAAACGAGATCGAGTCTGCGTATCAGAATTGCCGTATTCGCGGCGGACTGAAAAAGTAACACCTGTCAGCGATGTTCCGTTCGGCCGGCGGGCGACGCGCTCCGGGGGGCATTTCTACTTGACATCATATCATTCGATATCGTACTATATGGGATAGAACTTAAATCGGGCACCTGTAAAGGAGACGGACCGATGGCTGGCTCGACACGAAACGCGGGACTCGCGATCCTGGCGCTCCTCCTCCTCGTCGCACCGACGATGGGGGCCGACGCCGAGGCGAAGAAGCTGAAGGCATTCTCCGCGCAGATGAAGGGCGCGGACCCGGCGCAGCGCGTCGCCCTGATCCGGGACCTCGCGAAAACCGGGCTTCCGGGAGCGGGGAAGGCCATTTCCCGCTACATGACGGACCGGGATTCGGCCGTCCGCATCGCGGCGATCGAATCGGAGGGCGACCTCGGGAACGCCCGGATGCTGGGGAAGCTCCTCTCCCTCACGAAGA
Source organism: Planctomycetota bacterium (assembly GCA_039714635.1). Taxonomy (GTDB): domain Bacteria; phylum Planctomycetota; class JAJSAM01; order JAJSAM01; family JAJSAM01; genus JBDLIY01. The sequence continues at coordinate 1,542 of JBDLIY010000196.1, read as the reverse complement.
CGTACGACAAGGACCCGGAAACCCTGGCGGCCGTGCTCCACGCGGTGGGGAAGCTGGGAAAACCGGCGGCCCTGAAGACGCTGAAGAGCCTGGGCAGGAAGTGGCTCCCGAAGAACTCCACGGTCGCCTCCGCCGCGGCCGAAGCCCTGGGCCGGATCCCCGACCGCACTTCGGTGGAACTCCTGATCCGGATGCTCGAGCAGACGGACCCGCACCTGGCCGCCAGCGCGGAAACCGACATCTCGGCGGAGACGAGGCAGACCCTCCGCGCGTCCCGGCCCGCGATCGTGGCGGCGCTCCAGCACCTCACCTGCTGGGACTTCAGCGACGCCGAGGCCTGGCAGCGGTTCTGGAAGAGTGAACAGCGCCGGTGGAAGCACAAGCCCTGCGATCGCGACCTCTCCGAACTCGCGACGTGGCGGGACCCGGGATACGGCTTCTCCCTCGAACGGCCGGGGGAGACCTGGGTGATCCACCGGGACGGCGCCCGGAAGGAGTACCGCGTCTACTTCGAAAAGCGTGAGAAAGACGCCGTCCAGGCCGCGGTCTGGGTCCGCGCGGTCCGCAACCGGGGCGGACTCTCGGCCGCGGTGAGGGCCGAGGAGAGCCTCGACAGGCACCGCTCCCGCATGAAGGACGTCCGGGAGGAGAGCGTCGTCCAGCAGAGGACGCGGATCTCCGGCCACCACGGAGAGGTCCTCAGCTTCACCGGGATGGGCAAGCACGGAACGCCGATCAAGGTGGAGGAGCGCATCGTCATCGTCGATGGCATGATGTTCATCGTCGGCGCCTGGCGGCGGACGGGCCTGCCGGAGAGCGTGGCCGAAGAGGTGAAGGGCGCCCTGGACAGCTTCACCCTGTTCGACTGAGAATCCGTCCGGCCGGGGGGCGAAGACCCGGCGCGAGCGGGGAGGATCGGATGCTGAGCGGCAACGAGGGAATCCGTGCCTGTGCCGAGTACGCCTGCGGCGTGGAGGGAGTCGACCCCGGCTCGCTCGAACGCTGCATGACCTTCCTGTGCCTCATCGGGGAGATCGACCGCCTGATCACCCGGCACCTGGAGCGCCACGGCCTTTCGAAGACCCGCTTCTCGACCCTGGAGGCCCTGGTCCACCATCCCGACCGGTGTCTGACGCCGGCCGAGCTGGCGGACCGGACCGGCATCACGCGCGCGGCGATGACGACGGTCCTCGACGGGCTCGAGAAGCGGGGGCTCGTTGCGCGCGAGCGGAGAGAAGGAGACCGGCGCCTCGTGCACGTCCGGCTGACCGGGAAGGGCGCCGGATTCCTCGAGGGGATCCTGCCGGATCACTACCGCGGCCTGTGCTCGATCATGAAGCGGCTCACGGCGACCGAGCGGGAGACCCTCACCCGGCTCTACGACAAGATCGCGTCCGGCGCCCGCGCCCTGTTCCCGGAGGACGACGCCTGACTGCCACCGGGCCGTCCGTCTTCTCCCCCCACCGGGCCGTCCGACTTCTCCCCCCTCCGGGCCGTCCGACTTCTCCCCCCTTCGGGCCGTCCGACTTCTCCCCCCTTCGG
>JBDLIY010000195.1:0-7415 GCA_039714635.1 Planctomycetota bacterium | reverse complement strand
GCCTGATCCGGCAGTTCGGTCAGCTGACGAAGCGCGCGCTGCGGCAGGGCACGCCCGCCCCGCTGGCCGCGGCCGGCCGGGAACTGCTCGAGGACGAGCGCCTCGCGAAATGGCACGAGCAGATCCGCCAGGTCGTCACGGCGGCGGAGGGCATGGTCGCGTTCCTCGACTCGGCGGCGAAGGCGCTGTCGGACCGCGTCGGGGAGACGGTCGAACTGGACCTGAGGAACGGCCGGGTCGCGGGTGAGTTGCTGCGAGCCGGGGACGAGATCGCCGTCCGCCAGGGCGGGGGCGAGAGCGTCCACGCGGTGACGGACCTCTCCGCGGGGATGCTGGTGACGCTGGCGACGGAGGCGGAGTTCCTGACGAGCGGCTACGGCCACCGGGTGGCCGGCGCCTACCTGTTCAACCGCGGCGATCGGGGGCCCGGCCTCGAGCAGTTGATCCGGGCGAGAGCCCAGGGCGAGAACGTGGGGCCGTACGCGCAGCAGATCCAGGGCGCGCTGAAGAACTCGCGGCCGCTGCGGGCGCTGGTGGCCTGGCTCGAGCTGGAGGCGCGGCTTTCCGACCCCGGCGAGGAGCTGCTGGCGCTCGTCGCCGACTTCCTGTCGAAGTACCGGGCGACCCCGCTGTTCGCCGAGCACCGGGAGGAGATCTTCCGGGCGGCGGCCGCCTCCGCCGAGATCCGCCCGTTCGAGGTCGAGGACCTCTGGTCGGGCGAGAAGAAGCTCTCCGGCCGGGGCCGCGTGAAGCTGGCCTGGGACTTCGACGACCCGGAGCAGCTCCGGGACTTCGATCTCCGCGGGAAGTGGCGGATCGAGGGCGGGGCGCTCGTCGGGGAGAACGGATCGATCCGGCTCGAGCGGTTCGACACGAAGACCTCGGAGATCACGTTCGGGCTGCCGGCGCCGATGCCGGTCACCGTCGGCCTGTGGCACCGGGACCGGAACGGCCGCGGCGCCGTCAACCTGACCGTCCTCCCCGAGGGCGGAGAGTTGAACGTGACGCTCCGGCACGGCGACCGCCCGATCGCCCGCGAGACGGTCCGCGCTCCCTCCGGGCCGCTCTCGTTCACCATCCAGCGCCGTGAGGAGAAGTACCAGGTCAAGCTGAACCGGAAGGTCCTCTTCAAAGGGACCGACATCGGCCGGCACGCCGACGACGAACTCTTCGCGGTGGGGATCGCGGTGCGGGACGGCGCCGTCGAGATCTCGGACCTCGCGGTCTCGACGACGGTGGACATGGAGTGGGCCGAGGCGGGCGGCAACCGGTTCGCCACCTGGATCCGCGACTGGTACGTGGGGCCGGTCTTCCCGGCGACGCAGAAGAGCCGGAAGCTGGCCATGGCCGCGGAGCGGTGGCCGGAGAGGAAAGAGTTCGACGCGGCCCTGACCGGGGCGGACGGGAAGCCGCTCTGGCGCCCTCACCGGTCGAGAAGCGCCCGGGTGGACCTGAACTTCCTCCGTCCGAACCGGAACGCGATCGCCTACCAGCAGGTCCGGGTCTGGTCCCCGTCGAAGCGGAACGCGATCTTCGAGATCGTGGCCGACGATGTGGCGAAGGCCTGGCTCAACGGCGAGCTCGTCGTCCCGGAGGCCCCTCTCTCCGAGCGGATCCGGGTCCCGGTGAGACTCCACTCCGGTGACAACCTGTTGTTGGTAAAGGTGTTACAGATCGACGGAGGCTGGGCCACAGCCACGCGGTTCCTGACGAAGGACGGCGGGCCGATGCGCGACCTGCAGGTCTGGTAGGGCCCGGCGAACTTGACACTGTCAAGTTCGCTCGATCGTCACGCCGCGGCACTCCAGCACGCTTCGGACGACGCGGCCCACCTCCAGGTTCGGCGTCGAGGCCCCGGCCGTCAGGCCGATCGTCACCTCCCCGTCGGGCAGCCAGTCCGTCGTCTCCCGGATCTCCCCCGTCTTCGGATCCCGGTGGCGGATGCGCGAACCGCCGCCGATCTCCCCGGCGTGCTGGATGTGGTACGTGGGCACGCTCCGGGACGCGATCCGGGCCAGGTGACCCGTGTTGGAGGAGTTGTAGCCGCCGACGATGAGAGCGAGGTCCAGCGGCTCGCCGAGGAGGCTCTGGAGGGCGTCCTGGCGCTCCTGGGTGGCGGAGCAGATCGTGTCGAAGGCGATGAAGCGCTCGTCCAGGGCGTCCTCGCCGAACCGCTCCGCCATCGCGGTCCGGAACCGGTCGGCGACCTGAATCGATTCCGAGGCGAGCATCGTCGTCTGGTTCGCCATGCCGATCCGGGAAAGGTCGGTGTCCGGGTCGAAGCCGGGGGAGCAGGCGTCCACGAACCGGGCGAGGAACTCCTCCCGGTCACCGCGCCCGAGGATGTACTCGCAGACGTGATCCGCATCCTCGAGGTTCAGGACGACGAGGTACCTCCCGTCCCCCGCCAGCAGCGCCTGGGAGGCCGTGGCTTTCGTCTCCTCGTGGTACCACTTCCCATGGATGATGGAAGTGAAACCGCTTTTCGCATAACGACTTACGTTCTTCCACACAACGAGGACAGACCCGCAGGTGGTGTCGACGAGGACCGGCCCGGCCGCCTTCAGCTTGTCGAGGGTGGAGGACGGGAGGCCGAAGGCGGGGATGATGACGACGTCGTCCTCGCCCAGGTCCGGCACGTCGGCGATCGGATCCGCGACGATGGGGATGTCCATGTCCGACAGCCGCTGGTTCACGACCGGGTTGTGGATGATCTCCCCCATCAGGAGGATCCGCCGGTCCGGGTAGACGCGGCGCGTCTCGTAGGCGTAGTCGACGGCGCGATCGACGCCGTAGCAGAAGCCGAACTCCCGCGCGAGCCGGAAGGTGAGGCCGCCCGCGCTCAGGCGGTTCTCCTGCTCCTTCATCTGCTGGACGAGGCGGCTGTCGAACTCCCGCTCGACGTCCTTGTGGACCTCGGCGCGGAAGCCGAAGCCCCGGCGGGTGTAGCGCGTTTCGGACATGACCGGGCCACGCTACCCGTGGGCCGGAGGGCGGAAGAGAGAATTCCCCCTGGGGTCAGGCCCCGCGGGGTCTGACCCCAAAGCACCGCGCGTCGCGTATGATCCCGTCGTGAGACCGGCTGTGCTCCCGCTCCTGTTCTGTGCTGTCTGCGCGGCCTGCGCCTCCGCGCCCCCGCCGTCGCCGGATCCGGCGGAGACGCGGCGGGAGCGGGACCTGGCCTTCCTCGCCGAGGCCTACGGCTGCGTTCCCCGCGAGGACACGAAGGCCCGCCGGGCCCTCGCCGACCTCCTCCAGCGGGAAGACCGCATGGCCGCGCTGCGCCGGGAGTCGACCGTCGCGTTCGCCGGGGACCTGGCGGCGCTCCTGGGCTACCGCTTCCGCCCCGCGGACGGAGCCCGCCTGGCCGCCGCGGCGGAGGGGCCGCCCGCCCGGGCCCTCGCCGATCCGGAGGTTCAGGCGCTCCTCGAGGACCTCAGGGCGGCGGATCGGCTCGACGACGGGGCCGCGCGAAGCATGTTCGACCTCACCCCGATCCGGGCCGCCGGCCTGCGCGACCTGGCCCGGGATCCCGACGCCCGGCGCCGGATCGAGGCGTTCCACGCCGGATTCGGCTACCGGTTCCGGCCCGCGGACGCCACGGGCCTGCGGACCGACTGGCCGGTCGCGGACGACGACGCGGCCTGGCTCGCCGCCCTCCTGCGGCGCCTCGGCACGAAACTCCGACCGACGTGGCGGCCCCAGCTGGAGATCCTGATCGACGCCCGCCCGTTCGTCGACGACCTCCTCGCGCTGGCGGCCGAGGCCGAGGTGATCCTCCGCGGCCGTGGCGCCGTCTGGATCCTGGCCCGGCTGGCCGATGACCCCCGGCCGCTCTCCGGTGCCGATCGCGAGCGCTTCCACGAGCTGGCCCGGCGCGCCGCGTGGCCGAACTCGGCGGACCTCCTCCACCTCGTGCCGCTGGCGCGGACGGAGGGGCTGCCCGAGCTGGTGAAGGAGCTCGACCGCCGGTACGACTACCGATTCGATCCCCTGGACGGGCCGGCCCTGCTGCGGGTGCTCGCGTCCGGCGTGCCGGACGTGGACCGGCCGGAGTGGGTCGTCCGCGAGCGCATGCCCCTGACGCACCCGGGGGCTCTTCTCTCGAAGGAACCGGCGACGGCCTTCGCCGACGCGAACGACCTCCGGTTCATGGAGGTCCTGGCCCAGGCCCGTCCGGAGCTCGCCGAACGCCGGCGGGAGACGCTGGAGCTCCGCCTCGGAAGGCGTCTATCGAGGGTGACCCACCGGTTCCGGGCGGGGGCTCCCTACTCCGAGACCGAGGAGGAGCTTCCCGCCTTCCGGATCCCGGACCTGCTCAAGGCGCTCCTGCTCCTGGAGGAGCTCGACCGGCCGGAGGTCGTGGCGCGACTCGTCGCCTGGGCCGGGGAGGACGTGGCGGACCGGTCCACGGAGCTCGGCGGCTACGTCCGCCTGACAACCGGGGGCCGGCTGCGCTTCGAGCTGGTCGGCGCCGCCGCCGGTCGCGACGACCGCCTCCGCCTGCCGCCCGACCCCGAAGGGGCGGCGCTCGACTTCCACTTCCACGCGACCGACGAGGACGAGACCTGGTGGGCCGGGCCGTCTTCGGGCGCGCCCGGCACGGATCTCTTCCGGGCGGAGTTCCACCGAACGGACGGCGTCGTTCTCACGAAACTCGCGGGCCGCCGGATCAACGTGGACCTGTACCTCTCGACGAAACGGGTCCTGGATCTGGGGGTGTACGGGCCGTGAGGTCGGGCTGACTGGCCGCGGGTTTTCCGGAATCTTGTTGAATTCCTGTCGTTTGACGGTTGAATGGCGCGCCTGCATTTCCGGGAGACACGCCCACCGCACAGCGAAGTGTGGGGGCACTATCAGAACAAGACCCCGGATATTGGGGATTCAGTCGACAGCTTTGGCACGCAAGAATCACTCGAAATACGGGGTTCTTGATTGACTCCCCCCTGAGCGATCAGTTCAACTTCGCTTAACCGGGCAGCTTTCCACGTTCCATTTGGAGGAAGATCGCATGCGCAGGGCACTCATCGTCAGCATCGCGATTCTGGCGCTATTCGCGTCCAGTGCGGTGATGGCGGGTGAGCAGCAGGTCAGCGACCGGCTGCTCGAGATCCTCAAAGAGCGCCAGATCATTTCCGAGAACGAGTTCGCCGAGCTTTCAGACCTTGCCGAGGAGATGCAGGACGACCAGCAGCTCTCGGCCCTCGACGCCTCGATCTCCGAGTATCTGGCGAAGGAAGGGGAGGAAGACGAAGCCGGCGTCGCCGTCAAGCACAAGAAGGGCACCGGGTTCGGGTTCTCCCAGGGCAACTTCGAGCTGTGGATCGGCGGTCTGTTCCAGTTCGAGTACTACGGGCTGGACGTCGAGTACGGCACGGACACCAACAACTTCCGCGTCAAGGAAGCCCGTCTCCACCTCTCGGGAAAGGCCTTCGTGGAAGGCTTCTCCTACATGTTCAAGTTCCTGGGCCAGGGGCAGGTCTCCCTGCTGGACGCCTGGGTGAACTACAAGATCACGGACGGCGTCCAGATCCGGGCCGGTCAGTTCAAGACGCCGTACAGCCGCCAGATCCTGAACGATCCGGCCAAGCTGCAGCTCATGAACGCATCGATCGTGGCGTCGGAGTTCGCTCCGGGCTACGACGTCGGCATCATGGCGCACGATGTCGCCGCCCTCGGTGAGGACGACGACATGGCCATCGAATGGGCCCTCGGGTTCTTCAATGGCGATGGCACGAACGTCCAGGGCAACGACAACAACTGGCTCGGCTGGGTCGCGCGCGTCGGCTTCTACCCGATGGGCTTCGTCAAGTACGGCGAGAGCGACCTCGCGAACACGCAGGACCTCAAGTTCGGCGTTGCCGCGTCGGTGGGATCCTTCCAGAACCGCACGGGCATCGGTGGATCCACCGAGCAGACGGACCTTCTCGGCTTCGACTTCGTCCTCGCCTGGAGTGGCTTCTTCATGCTGGCCGAGATCCACTCGCGCAGCATCGAGCAGGACGTCGTCTCCACCCCCTCCGGCGAGTACGACGACAAGGGTTGGTACATCCAGCCCGGCTTCGTGATCCCGGACACCGAGTTCGAGGTGATCGGCCGTTACAGCCAGATCATGTGGGACGAGGACCGCGGTCTGGACAACACCTCCGCCTGGCAGATCGGCGTGGCGTGGTACCCGGGCCAGGAAGGCCACCCCTTCAAGGCCCTCATCGCCTTCGGGCAGGCCAAGGTCACCTACGCGGGCGGCGCCTCCGGTCCCACGGCCGGCGGCATCCCCAGCGGCAGCGACATCGCTGCCCTCGCGGCGGCCCACGGCGACACGTACTTCCTGCGGATCGCCTTCCAGCTGGCCTGGTAGTCACCTGACCACATCGGCTGCGGTCACCGCAGCCCGAGCGGTCGGCGGGGTTCATCCCCGCCGACCGCTTTCTTTTTGTCTCCGGTCGGGGTGCGGTTCCGCCGATGGACAACCACCATGGCGAACGTGGACCTCACCAAGGCCGTCCGCACGATCCTCATCAAGAACTGGCTGGACGTCGGGAAGGTCCGGCTCCAGGTCGCCGGCGGGAACGTCATCATCCGGGGCCGCCTCGCGCGGAGCCGGGACGACCAGCCGGTGAACGGCCTGTTCATCGAGCAACTCGAACAGGCGATCCGCGGAACGAAGGGCGTGAAGAACGTCCGCTGGATCCTCGAGGGCTGGGAGTTCGACCGGGGGCAGTGGCAGACGAAGGCGGACTGACCCCCGCCCGGGTTCAGAACGCCGCGGCGATCCAGTACGCCCAGTACGCCGCCACTTCGCGGGCCATCAGATACGGCTTCGAGCGCAGGGGACGCGTCTCCACCGCCGGCACCGTCCACGCCGTCAGCCCCACCCGCCGGAACGCCATCTTGATCCGCGGCAGGTGAAAGGCCTGGCTGACGGCGAGGACGCCCGACCAGCCCCGCTCACGCGCCATCCGCGCCGTGTTCCGGGCCGTGTCCGCCGTGCACAGGCCCTCCGGATCGAGAAGGATGACGTCGTCGGGAACGCCGAGGGAGACGGCCTGGCGGCGCATGCACTCCGTCTCGTGGACCTCTCCGTCCCCCGGGCCGCCCGAGAAGACGAGGCGCGGCGCGAGCCCCTCCCGCCAGAGCGCGACCCCCGTGAGGACGCGGTCCGAGAGGGCCCGGGACGGCGTCCCGTCCGCGTAGGCCTTCGCTCCGAAGACGACGACGGCGTCGGCCGGGCGGCGGTAGTCGGTCGACCCGAAGAACGCGATCTGGAGGAGCGGGAACAGCGCGAACAGGACGCCGGAGCCGACCAGGACGGCGAGGTCCCGGCGGCGGGAACGCGGGGGCACCTCCCCCGGCGCGCTTCGCAATACGCCCCGGAGGACGAGGACCAGGCCGACGGCCACCGGCAGTGACAGCGG
>JBDLIY010000194.1:0-7429 GCA_039714635.1 Planctomycetota bacterium | reverse complement strand
AGCGAAGTATTCATGCAGGCGGTATACTTATTTCAGAAGAACCAATTACATGCTACACTGCTCTGGATCTGCCACGCGTCTTGTCCACGTCCACCCAGGGCCGGGCCTCGATGAGCGCCTCGAGGACCCGGGCCGTCGTCGCCGTGTCCGAGAGCGCCCCGTCCCAGGGCGCGAAACCCCCGTCCTCCTTCTGGAGGGCGAAGAGCCGCGCCAGGGCGGCCCGGGCCGCCGCCATCACCTTCGCCCGGTCGATCCCCAGGCCTTCCGAGTACTCCCGGGCCCTCTGCCAGACCAGCAGGGCGGGGAGGAAGGACGCGATCGCCCCGTCCGCGGTTTCCAGGGACCGGCCCATCTCCGCCCGCGCCGCCCGGGCCGCCGCCGCGAGCGTTCCGCGCGTCACCAGGATCTCGAGGCGCGCGTCCGTCGCGTCCGCCGGCAGGTCGAGGGAGCACGAGGAGAGCCCGGCGGGGAGGGAGCCCGGCCGGGAGCGGGACCGGAGGCGCGTCGCGGGCCGGGCCGGCGCCTCGGCGGCAGGGGCCGGCTCGCCCGGACGGTCGAGGAAGCGCAGGGCGGAGCCGAAGCGGTGGTCCGGCGTGGCCACGGCCACGTCGATCGCGTACCGGCGCCCGTCCTCCGGGAGGTCGAGCGGAACGACGGCCTTCCCGTCCTCGAAGCGGACGTCCGTCCGCCAGAGGACCGGGGTCCGGTCGGCGGACCACCCCGGCTTCGCCGGCTCCGGGGCCCCCGGGCCGAGGTCCTCGACGCCGCCGATCCGGAGGATCCGCTCCTCCGTCCCTTCGTAGAAGACCCGCTCGATCTCCGTCCGGGTCACGATGACCGGCGACGGGAACACCGCGACCAGGCCCCGGGCCGACTCCGGGATCTCTCCCTTCACCGTCACGACGAGCGTCGCCCCGTCCGGTTCCACGTCGACGTCGAGCTTCCGGTGTCCGGCGTCGACGACGACCTCCGCGACGCCGCGGCGCACGCGCCGGCCGTCCACGGTCGTCACCTCGAACCGGAGGATCTCGCCGGGGTGGTCCGGGACGCGGAAGATCGTCTCGTGCCGGGGCCCGGCGGCTTTCTCCACGGCATGCGGGCCCAGGCCCCGGCCCGTCATCGTCAGGAGGACCGGGCGATCCTGGAGGGCCGCGGAGACGGGGATCCTCACGACGACCTCGGCCCCGGGCGCCGCGACGGCCGGCTCCACCTCGATCCCGAGGTCCGACCCGCTCCCCGCGACCGGTCCGGCCGCACCGAATTCCATCTCGGAGGTGGCCCGGAGTCCGTTCCGGTCGATCACTTCCGCCCGGACCCGGTGGAGCCCGGGTGCCGTCCGCTCGACGGTCCAACCGAAGGTGCCGTCCGGATCGAGGAGTCCCCGGCCCGAGAGGATCGGGAAGAACCGCCCGCGGTCCTTCCGCTCGACGCGGTAGAGAACCCGGGCGCCGGCCAGCGGGCGACCGACGACGTCCCGCGCCGACAGGGAGAAGGCGTCCCCCGCGCCCGGGTTCATGCCGCCGGCCGGGATCATGAACATGCCGATCGAGAACCCGACGTCGGGACGGTCGGGGACGGGGATCCGGACCGCCTCCTCGCCGCGGCCGAGGCTCGCGACCAGGTCGAGCGGACCGGACGGGGGTTCGAGGGGCAGCCGGACCCGCCCGTGGAAGAAGCCCGGTTCGTGCGCTTCCGGGGCCGCCTCCGCCACGACGGATCCCCGCTCGTCCCGGACGAGGATCCGGACCTCCGGCGCCTCGACGCGGCGGACGTCCCCGTTCCGCTGCCGGTAGACGCCGGCCACCCGGATCTCGTCCCCGGGCTCGTATTCATAGCGGTCGAGCATCAGGAACGCGACGACGTCCTTCGTCGGGAAGCCGTCGTCCTCGGCGTACCCGATCCGACCGTTCCGCCGGACGAGGATCTCCAGCCGCTCGTCGCTCGGGACCTCGAACCGACACACCCCGCTCCGGTCCGTCACGCCCTCGCGGTTCCCGCCGCCGTGGCGGTGGACGACCTTCGCCGAGGCGACCGGCGTCCCGTCCTCCGCGTCCACGACCCAGACGAGCGCCTCCCGCGCCGCGCGCTTGACGATCACGGCCAGGTCGGAGACGACGAGCATCCGCTCCTGCCGCTCCTCGCCGCGCCGTGCGGTGACGCGGTAGATCCCCGTGGGCAGGGCCGGCAGGAACGACCAGTGGTCCGCCCGCGCCGGCCGCTCGCACACGAGCTCGCCGGGTCCGTCCCAACCGAGCGGCGGCTCGGGGTCGACCAGTCGAGCGACCTTCATCGTCACGCCTTCGACGTCGCCGACGAGAAGGACCGGGGGAGGCCGGCCGGGCACGCCGGGCCGGGTCTCGAGGGTGAACGGGCCGGGCCCGGCGTCCGGCTCGGGCGCGGGGACGACGGCCGGACCGGGTGCCGGCGCCGGAGGCTGGGCCTCGCCGCAGGCGAGCAGCGCGAGAAGCAGGAAAGGGACCAGGCGCCTCATCGACGGGATTCTAACGCCGGATGAGCCCCCGGACCTCCGGAAGGCGGATCAGGAACGCCGCGCCGACGTAGCCGACGCCCCCGAGCAGCACCGCCGGCACCGTTCGCATCAGCTTCGCGCCGAGCGTCGGGTCCGGGTACGCCGCCGCCAGCCGGCTGTGCACGAACCACACGAGCGCGCCCATCGCCGCCGCAATCGTCAGGGACTTGAGGATCGACGGCAGGACCGGGCCGAGGCCGGCGAGGCCGAGCTTCCGGGGCACCAGCCAGAACAGGATCGCCACGTTCAGCCCGGCGGACAGCGACGTCGCGAGGGCGAGGCCGCCCTCCTCCATCGGCCCGACGAGGAGCAGGTTGAGCGCCAGGTTCACGACGACCATCGCGGCGCCGACCCGCACCGGAGTCTTCACGTCCTCCAGCGCGTAGAAGAGGCGCGTCACGATCTGCAGGCCGCAGAACGCGGGGATGCCAACGGAGTAGAGGAACAGCACGCGCGACGTGGCGGAGGTGTCCGCGGCGCCGAACCGGCCCCATTCATAGATCAGCTCGATGAGCGGCGTCGCGAGGGCCAGCAGGCCGAAGGCCGACGGCAGGGCGAGGAAGAACGTGAGCCCGAGCGCCTCCCGCACCTTCGAGGACAACTCCTCCCGCTTCCCCTCCTTCGCGAGCCGGGCAAAGAGCGGGAACGACACGACGGCCAGCGCGATTCCCACGAGCGCGAGGGGAAACTGCATCAGGCGGTTTCCGTAGAACAGGTAGCTGTTCGCGCCGTCGCCCTCGATGAACGCCTCCGCGATCAGGGTATCGATCAGGAGGTTCACCTGGACCGGCGCGAGGCCCGCGATCATCGGGAACATCAGGAGGAGCATGCGCCCGAGCGCCGGGTGGGAGACGTCGAGCCTCGGCTTCAGGGGGATTCCCCGCGACCGCAGGAAGGGAACCTGCAGGAAAAGCTGGACCACGCCGCCCGCGAGGATCGCCGCCGCGACGACCTTCACGCGCACCGCCGGGTCGTCGGAGACCAGGGGCGAGGCGACCGCGCCGGTGATCCAGAAGACGTTCAGCACCGCCGGCGCGATGGCCGGGGCGAAGAAGTGTCCCTCCGAGTTCAGGATGGCCATGAACAGGGCCATCACGTTGATGAGGAAGACGTACGGGAACAGCATTGCGAGGAGGTCGAGCGTCAGCGCGGCCTTCGCCTCAGCCCCGCCCGCGCCGAACCAGTGCGCCGGCAGGAAGAGCGCCGCGAGCACGCCAAGCGCCGTCAGCGCAGCGAGGACGATCGAGAGCAGCGTCAGGACGCTCGCGAAGAACGCGAACGCCGCCGTCCGTCCGTTCTTCTCGCGCTCCCCGGTGAAGACGGGGATGAAGGCGCTGGAGAGCGCCCCCTCGCCGAGCAGCCTCCGGAAGAGGTTGGGCACGCGCCAGGCGATGACGAACGCGTCCCACGCCGCTCCCGCGCCGAGGAGGGAGGCGCACGCGATATCCCGTGCCATCCCGAGGATCCGGGACAGGAACGTGGCGCCGCTGACGACGGATGCGGACCGGAGGATGCCCATGGACTTCGATATATCCCTTACGATGGGAAGCCGTACCACCGGTAAAGGATCGAAGTGATGAAACGACCCCTCGCCCTCGCGGTCGCCGCTGTCCTCGTGCTCTGTGCCGGCGTGACGATCGCCGCGGAACCCGACTCCCTCCGCCGGACCCCCGTCGTCAAGGCCATCGAGCGCGCCGGACCGGCCGTCGTGAACATCTCCACGACGAAGCTCCTCGGCTCGGCGTTCTACCAGGATTGGTTCGGCCGCTGGCGGGCCCGCCGCCCCGTGAAGTCCGTGGGCAGCGGCGTCATCGTCCACCCCGACGGTTACGTCGTGACGAACAGCCACGTCGTGAAGCAGGCGACGGAGATCCTCGTCGGTCTCGGCGGGAACGGCCAGGAGCAGAGCTACCGGGCCGTGCTCGTCGCCCACAACGAGGCGAACGACATCGCGGTCCTGAAGATCGCCCGCGAGAAGCCGTTCCCGGCGGTTCACCTCGGCCGCTCCGACGACCTGATGATCGGGGAGCCGACGATCGCGGTCGGCAACCCGTTCGGCGTCGGCAAGACCGTCACGACCGGGATCCTGTCCGCGGTGGGGCGAAAGGTGGACGTCTCCTCAGAGGTCAGCTTCGTCGACTTCCTCCAGACCGACGCGGCGATCAACCCGGGCAACTCCGGCGGCGCGCTCCTGAACATCCACGGCGACATGATCGGGCTGAATACCGCGATCATCCGCGGCGGCGACGGCATCGGCTTCGCGATCCCCGTGGACCGCGTGAAGGCGATCGTGGCGATGCTGATCGACGAGGCGCTGGCGATCCGGGACCTCGGCCTGACGGGCGAGGCGGGCACCGAGGGGATCCGCGTGGAGACCGTGGAGAAGGGCCGGGTTGCCGACGGTGCGGGGATCGAGCCCGGCGACCGGATCGTGGCCGTGGACGGGAGGGTGGCGAAGTCGATCTTCGACCTCGCGAGCCCGATCCTGACGGCGGCGCCTGGCTCGAAGGTCACCCTCACCGTCTCCCGTGACGGAGGGAAGGAGACCCTCGCCCTGACCACCGCGGAGGAGCCGTACCTGGCGTACGTTCAGCGCCGTCTCGGCCTGACGGGGAAGGACCTCCCCGAGGATACGACGAAGCGGGGCGGCTACGGCGTCGTGGTGGTGTCGGTGACGCCGAAGAGTCCGTCGGAGCGGATCCAGATGAAGGGCGGCGACCTGGTGATCTCGTTCGCCGGCGAGCCGGTGAAGAACATCGCCGCGCTGGCGAGCCTGGTGTACCGGGCGGAGGCCGGCAAGGCGGTCTCGCTGGAGGTGGTGCGGGAGCGGAGGCGGATGGGAGGGGACATCATCCCGCGGTAGGTGTTTCGTCCGCCTCCACCGGTTTCACGTCCCACACGGACGGGCGCGTCCGTCTCCAGACGAAGAACCAGACCAGGCCGGTGGCGACGGGCATCACGATGCCCAGGGGGTCCTGGAATGGATTCGGACTCCGGCAGTACTCGACCACGGCCCGGTACGTGGAGACCACCAGGCTGAGCAGGATCAGGAAGGCCAGCCGCGAGAGGAGCCGCTCGACGAACGCCGGGAGCCGGAGCGGGCGCGTGAGCCGGCGGAGCAGGACGCCGCCTTCGATGGCGCCGATCCCGAGCGAGAGGGCCCAGAAGGCCTCCATCTCCCGCATGGCGAGGCCGACGATGGACGCCATGGCGGCGAACGCTCCTCCGAGGAGGAGGAGGTTGGCGGCGATGGGGAGGGGGATGTTCAGCGGTCGATCACCAGCAGTCGGGGAATCCAGAACCTCTTCCCGGACGTGATCACGGCAGCTCCCCGGGACCCGGCGGCCGCGCCTCTTGCGACGGTGATCTCGAACGTCGGCACCTCGCCGACTGCCTTCAGATCCTCGACGGCCTTGACGCCGTCCCCGAGATCGAGACGCGAAACGCCCGGGATCCAAGGGATACGATCGAACCGGATCTTCACGCGCGTGTCCTCCGCGCGGGAGAGGCGGTCCGGCGTCGCGCGACAGGGTGGGCCGGGTGGATCTTCGACGAACACGGTCACGGACGCCCGTCGGGTGAAGGCCGGCGGTCTCCAGGCGAATTCCACATCTTCCGACGCAGAATCCCCGCCAGTGGCGAGGACGGCCGAACGGTCCAGGTTGTCCGCGACGACGATGACTTCGTGGGGCCCTTCGACGGTCGGCGTGAACCTCGTGCGATGGAAGCCGGAACCCTCTCCCCGGCAGCCGGTTGGTCCGGACGGAACCTCGACCAGGTCGAGCCCGGACACGCGGCCGAGGGGATCGGTGATGCTCCCGTGCATCCGGACTCCGGAGAGGATCGCCTCCGCAGCCACCTGCCCCACGATCTCCACTGTCTCGCCGAGTGAGTAGGACGGCTGATCGACCGAAAGGCCGAACTTCACGCGGGACGCCCCGACGTGGACGCGATGCTGGACCTCGACGGGCGGGCCGCGATACGGGCCCTCGTCCCGCCGCAACACGATCCGCGTGCACCAGGTGCCCGCACTCGGGGACTCGACGTCGATCACCCGGAACCGGTCGCTCGGGTCGCGAGCTTGCGCATCCTGCGGGGACTCCTCGAAGCTCTCGTCATCCGGCGAGTCGATCCCCATCTCGAAGGGAGCATCCGAGTCCCACTCCGCGGTGAAGACGGCGCTCCGGCAGCCCTTTTCGATCGTGCTCTCGAACCGTGCCAGGTCCGGCGGATCGCCTCCCGAGTCGCTGGAGTCATCGCCGATGTCGGGTGAGGCCGAGTTGGGCAGATCGGCGTTCGACGTGTCGACGATCGCGCCGTCGGCCGTGACGAGCCCGCCTTCCTCGTGAGTAAGGTGACAGAGGTCGGCCAAATGTGCTCGCAGCATGGTCACCCACTCTGGCCGGTGAGCGGGGAAGCTGGCGTATTCGCCCCCCGTCAGCCGCGCCAGCGACCGGAGAAGCGCGAGTTGATGAAAGGGCGCGGCCTCGTAGGTGTACAGACGAATGCCCGCCGTTCGCAGCGCTTCCGCGGCGACGAAGGGATAGTCACCCGCATCGATCCAGCCGAACGACACGAGCGCCGTGACCTGCGTGGCGGCCTGGTCCCCGGCATACGCGATGAGACGCCCCGCCGCAGCAAGCATCTCCGTCAGGTCCAGACGGTCCCTCTTCGGGAGTTGGCTCAGGACGCCGGGCACCGATCGGGGCCAGGGCGCGCGTCTGATTGCAGCCTTGAGGTCGCCTGTGTACGTCGAGTCACCGAAAGTGATGACGGCCCCGTAGTAGTCGCTTGCCGGCGCCCTGCGAGCGAAGCCCTGAATGAGCTCCTCGACGAGAGCCGTCGGGGAGATCGGTCCGAGAGGGTCGAGGGCGTTCAGGTCCGTGACGAGAACGTATC
>JBDLIY010000193.1:0-7489 GCA_039714635.1 Planctomycetota bacterium | reverse complement strand
TCGAGCAGGTGCGCCCGGCTCCGTGGCACGAAGTCGAGCGTCTTCAGCCAGCCGTCGCCGCCGACGTGCATGAGGGAGACGATCCGGATCCCCCGGTCCGTAACGACGTCGGCGAGGTCCTCGGCGGTGATGTCCTCCGGTGCGAGGCCCAGCGCCTGCGGCAGGGGCCGCTCGGCGGGGACCGGCGTCTCGGCGGGGTAGATCCTCTCCATCACTGTCGTCCTTTGCAGAGTCGAGCTTCCCATGGTGCCGCGGGATCGCCCGGCGGGAGAGGTTTTCCGCTCCCCGATTCGCGTAGCGAACGTCTCTTGAAGCGGGCTTCACGGGGGATAGGATGTGCCGTCGTCGAGAAACCGATTCCCAGAGGGCGAAGGAGAGAAACCCATCATGAAATCCACGTGTCTCGCACTGCCGGCGCTGCTCATCGCACTCACGCTCGTGCTCGTCGCCGGCTGCGGAGAGAAGGACGAGCCCGTGAAGCCGGACGTCCCCGACCAGCCCGTGAAGGAGGCCGGAGCGACGCCGGAGCCCGAAGCCGCCACTCCCCCCGCCGAGGAGGCCCCGAAGCCGAAGCTCTGGACGCTCAACGCCGAGAACCTCAAGGGCTACGGCGCGGCGTTCAAGGACCTCCGCGAGAACGCCCCGAAGGTCCTGGAAGACGCGGCCGCGAACGCGCTCATGATGGCGAAGTCGAACGACGGCCTGACCTTCAAGGGCAAGGGCCTTGCGGTCCTCGAGAAGCACGGCCTCACCGAGGAGCAGTTCAAGAGCTTCGGGGACAAGCTCTGGCCGGCCGTCGTCGCCGTCGCCCCGGAGAAGGCCTCCGAGGCCTCCGGTCTC
Source organism: Planctomycetota bacterium (assembly GCA_039714635.1). GTDB lineage: Bacteria > Planctomycetota > JAJSAM01 > JAJSAM01 > JAJSAM01 > JBDLIY01. The sequence continues at coordinate 6,649 of JBDLIY010000193.1, read as the reverse complement.
GGCGCGCTCGCCGGCGACCACGCGAAGAGCCTCGAAGGCGCGGCCGACGATGCCCTGAAGGAGCTCACGAAGGGCGTCACGGCGGAGGACAAGGCCTTCGTCAAGGATCACCTGGACGAGATCCTCGGGTTCCTGAAGTGACATACTGCTGACAGGCGTCCGTTTTTCATAACCGGCGCGCGAGTGTCCGAATTTGAAAAAGCGGCGCCTGTCAGCGTTGTTTCACCACCGGCCGCCAGGCCGGATCAGGGAAGGAACTTCTTCGTGTTCGCCAGCTTCTTCGGCAGGTACTCGTCCATCACGTAGTTCAGGCTGTGCAGCGCGAAGGCCTGCTGCTCCAGGCGGACGCCCATCGAGAGCATCTGCTTGATCGCCTGCTTCCACTTCGTGTGGCGCTTGAAGAAAGGGTCGTTCTTCAACGCGTCCTTCGCGCGCTTGATGTCCACGTCCTTCAGCTTGTGCGTCGCCTTCTTCAGGTCGAAGTCGGTGATGTCCGACGGCATCACGCCGAGGAAGTGCGCCGTCGGCACGCAGAAGAAGCGGTTGATGTGCGCCGCGTTCCCCGAGCCGACCTTCAGCGTCCGGTAGATGTTCGCGATCCCGTAGGGGTCGCAGTCCACGAAGGCGTAGACCGGGATCTTCCTGAACTCCGCCAGGCGGCGGATGAAACGCCGGCAGGCGCGCGTCGGCACGCCCCCCATCTCCACCAGGATGCAGTTGGCCTTCTGCCAGAACTTGTGGCGGTTCAGGCGATCGAAGACGCCGCCGGTCTCGATGGCGAGGATGAACTTCGCCTTCGTCTCGAAACGCAGGTGCTCCACGTTCGAAGGGACCGTGTACGCCCCGGAACCGAACCGGGTGCAGTCGATCTCGATGTCCTCGCCCGTCTCGTAGTCCTGGTCGATGACGATCAGCTGGCCGGCCACCGAGCCGCCGTGCTCCTCGGGGACGAAGCGGAGCTGCTCGCGGGACACGCCGCGCACCGCGAACATCGCCTCGATGTCGTCCATCACCGTGTCGGACTCGGACTGCTCGTCGAACTTGGCCTCGGCCCAGTTCTTCGACTGGTAGTACGCGTCTCGCTTGGTGGCGAAGTCGTCCACCTCGACCATCTGCTTGGAGAGCGACATCAGGCGCAGCGTCTGGGCGAACGGCTTCACGGTGTTCACGGAGAGCGTGCGCGTCGACGTCTGGCCGAGGATCTCCAGGTAGCCGATCTTCGGGTCGTACTTCACGTTCTTCAGCGACCGGATCGGATAGGAGAGCTCCGGCGTGCGGTCACCGTCGATCGTGGTGCGGATCTCGGTGGCGACGCCCTTGATCGCGTCGACGACGACCTCGTTCAGGGGGTCGGCGTCCTTCGCCGCGCGGCGGGCGGGTTTCTTCTTCGCGGACTTCTTGCGGGCAGGGCTCAAATCTTCCGGCTCCGGTTCAGGATCACGACGAGCTTCTCGAAGGCGTCCTCCCGCTCCTCGTCGGAGAGGTCGAGGATCTCCTGGAGGGCGATCGCCAGGTGCGGGAGGTACTTCTCGATGTAGGACCGCTTCTTCTCGGCGTCCTTGACGCGCTTCACGCGGCGGATGTGGCGGCCGAGGCCGCGGCCGGCCTCCTGGAGGGCGAGCTTCAGCTCCTTCAGGATCTCCGGGTAGTGGGCGACCGCTTCCTTCGACTCCGAGGTGAACGGCACCCAGACGGACGAGAAGTGGACGAAGACGACGAGCGGGCCGACCGGCATGCCGCCCTTCGGATGGCTGACGCCGTAGTTCCGCCAGGGTGTCTGGGCGACCGCCTTCGTCACGGCGCAGGCCGACTGCTGGTAGAGCAGCGGGACGCGGTTCGCGAAGCGGATCACCTTCACCGGCTCGTCGGCGGGGAGCTTCCCGCCGTAGGCGATGCCGACCTCCACGAGGAACGGGTTGCCGCGGTAGACGCTCGGCGAGCGCGTCGCGGTGGTCACGAACTCCGCCTGGAGCTCCTTCTCGAGCCCCGCCCGGATCGCCTCGTCCCCGATCGGGGCGAGGCAGTTCGTCGGCGGATTCATGATCTTCACCTGCGGGATCGCCTGGTAGAGGCTGTCCGCCTCCTCGCGGGCGATACGGCTGATCCAGGCCGTCTCCGAGAGCCCGGAGATGCGGCAGATCTCCTTCGCCACCTTGTCCGAGACGCGACTGAAGTCCTGGACGAGGAACTGCTTCAGCTTCTTGGCGCTCGTGGACTTCAGCATCCGCATGAGGATGCCCAGCTCAACACCGTGCGGGTGCGGCTTGATCTCCTTCGGCGACGCCGGCAACTCGTCGACGCCGCGCTCGTAGACCTTCTCCTCGTAGTCCGGCCCCATGTAGACGAAGCGGGCGTGAGGGTTGCTGACCGCGCACTGACCGAGGAACTCCTCGACGGAGTGCGATCCCCGCTGGAAGCGCGCCTCCAGGGTGACCGCCACCATCGTCCCGTGGTCGCGATCCCAGTCGACGTACTCGTCGCGGACGATCTCCGGGGCGTTCTTCTTCGTGTCGATGAGAAGGTCGAACGCGTGCGCCGGCTTCTTCGGCCCGATGCGCGAGATGATCTGGACCGGCTGCCCGGTCGTCAGCATCCCGTACATCCCCGCCGCGCTGATGCCGATGCCCTGCTGGCCGCGGCTCTGACGCAGGCGATGGAACTTCGAGCCGTAGAGGAGCTTCCCGAAGATCTTCGGGATCTGGGCCTTCACGACGCCGGGCCCGTTGTCCTCGACCGAGACGGTGAAGCGCTCGATCTTGTTCGGCGCCGGCTTGCCGTTGGCGTCGCCGTTCCCGTTGCCGTTCTGCTTCTCGTTCTCCGCCGGAAGGATCTCCACGCGGATCTCGGGGAGGATCCCGGCCTCCTCGCAGGCGTCGAGGCTGTTGTCGACGGCCTCCTTCACCGTCGTGAGGAGCGCCTTCGTCGGGTTGTCGAAGCCCAGGAGGTGGCGGTTCTTCGAGAAGAACTCGGCGACGGAGATCTCGCGCTGCTGGCGCCCCATCTCCTCGGCGGTGAGGCGCTTCGCGCCCTTCGCCCGGCGCTTCTTCCCGGGCTTCTTTCCGGGCTTTGCCTCGCCCGATTCAGAAGCGGCTCTCTCCTCGTCGGAGGCGGCCTTCCGCCCCGCGAGAAACAGGTTCAACTGGTCGGTGGAATCAGACAAGGGCCCTATACCTATGGGTCAATACCGCGGGTGAACGCTACATATCGTACCGGAAGGGAGCGACAACCGGCAAGACGAGCCCGGCGGAGCCGACGTTCCGGAGGCAAATCAGCCGGCCACGCCCCGTACGAACCCGGCCATCTCGTCGAGCCAGGCGTCCGAGCCCTTCATCGGCTCCTTCCGCCTCACGGCCAGCGAGTGGTCGCCGCCCTTCACCGTCACGAGGCGGGCGCGGTCCCCGAGTTTGCGCAGCACCGGCCGCAGCCGTCGCAGGTCGCAGAGCGGGTCCTTCGTTCCGGAAAGGAAGAGCTGGGGCACGGGGACGTCCGGCAGGTGGTCGGCGCGGAGCTTCTCCGGCTTCCCGGACGGGTGCAGCGGGTAGCCGAGGTACACGGCGCCGACGACCTCCGGCGCGCGGCCCTCGGCCAGCAGCATCGACGCCATCCGGCCCCCCATCGACTTGCCGGCGGCAACGATCGGCCCGCGGTTTCTCCAGCGCGTCGCGATATCGAGCATCGCCCGCCAGGCGTCGAGAAGGCGCGGCGCGCGGTCCGGCGGGCGGCGGCTCCCCTCGCGGACCCGCTGCTCCATGTAGGGGAAGTTGAAGCGCGCGACGCACAGGCCACGCTCCACGAGGCCGGCCGCGGTCCCGGCCATGAACGCCGAGTCGAGCGGCGCGCCGGCGCCGTGCGCGAGGATCACGAGCGGCCGCCCGGCCATCGTGCCGTCCCGCACCCAGCCCGCGGGGCGAACCATCAGGCCTTCTCCAGGATCTGTCCCTTGCGGACGTTCGTCGCCGTGGCCATGGATCGCGCCTCCGGGGGAAGAAGGGCGAGTTTAGCCCGACACTCTCAGTCCAGGAACTTGAACGAGGGCAGGAAGTCCTCCGCATGCTTCTTCTGCGTGATCGAGATGCCCGGCAGGGTCGTGGTGCGGATGACGTACATGATGTCGCGGTGGGCGATCATCACCTGGGTGAGCGTCATCCGGCCGCCCTCGCGCGTGCCCGAGAGTTCGTGCTTCAGCGCCGGCACCGAGTCCAGCTCCACCTCCTCGGACCAGGTCTCCTTGTCGCCCAGCTCCCTCACCCCGTCGAACAACTGCTGCTTCGCCAGCTTCGCCATCGCCCCCGTCGACGCGGGGCTCCGCGTCCAGGTGTTGTAGGTGAGGATCGAAACGCGACCCACGACCTTCGTGTCCACCTTCAGCTCCGCCGTCCGCGTGAAGCCCTCCTCCACGTCCTTCGTCCACCGCCAGGCTTCGTCCGGACGGGCGATGGAGTACCGGTAGCGGGCGTCGGTGAGACGGGCCATCCGGTTCGGGTCCGTTCCCCCGCCCCCGAAGACGTAGCCCGACCGGTTCTCCTCCCACCACTCCTTCCAGACCGAGACCTCGGCGCCGATGATCTCGCCGGTCAGGCCGCGGAGGCTGGCGACGATGTACTGCCGGAAGTCGGACATCTTCGCGTGGGTGTCGCTGCTGACGTTCCCGCCACCGTAGTAGCCGCCGACGCCGTCCGTGTTCTCCCTCCCGCGGCCGCGCCGGACGAACGTCATCTCGAGCATGCCGATGAGGCTGTCGACCGACGGTTTCGCCGGGATGCGGCCCAGGGCGCGAATCGCCGCGAGCGCCGGGTACTTGTGCTTGTGCATCCACTTCCGCCCGAGATCGGCGACGGCTTTCGCGGCCTTCGGGTTGCGATACTCCCCGATCGCGTCGAGGACTCCCGCCAGTGCGATCGGCTTCTTCTTCAGTGTCCGACAGAGGTTCAACAGGAACTTCAGGTCCTTCGGATCTCCCCGGCGGGCGATGGCCGCGGCGGCCGCGGCCCGGACCCGCTCGGACCGGTCGCGGCTGGCGACCCTCCGCAGTTCCTTCCCGGCGGACTTGCCCGGCAGGTCGACGATGCGGTCGAGCGCGGAGATCCGGTCGCGCTCGCTCTTGCTCTTCATCGCCTTCTTGAAGCCGTCCAGGGCCTCCCTGGACGGATCGGACCCGGCGAGGACCGCCGGGCTCAGAATGAGACTCAATCCCAATACGGACAGAAAGAACCCCGTCGTGCAACGCATGTTGGCTTCCCCCCGAAAACCGCTCTCCAGATTGCCTGTGCTTCCAGTCTATACGCATTGGACGGGGGCGTAGTTGCCTCGATTTCAAGAAAATTCGGATAGTTTTCGTCCGAAATTCCCGAAATCCACAATCCAGAGGAGATTCAGTAGCCGAGGCCCTTCAGGGCGTCGGCCTCCTGGGGGGAGATCTCCCTCTCGGACGCCTCGAGGGCGTGGAGGGAAGCGGCGGCGCGGGCCGCCTCGATGAGCCGCTCGAGGACCGGGCGCCAGGGCGGATCCGCGAGAGGATTCCGTTCACGGGGGTCGGCGACGAGGTCGAAGCACTCGACGACCGTCGAGGATCCCCGGCGGGCGATCACGAGCTTCTTCCCGTCGTGGACGACGGACTCCGCCCCCACCCCGCCGATGCGAACCTCCGCCGCCACCGGCGGTGACCGCTCGCCGCGACCCGCGATGCGGGCCGCGAGGTCGATCCCGAAGGGCGGCACCTCCGCGGGAAGGACGCCGGCGAGGGAGAGCACCGTGGGGAACAGGTCGGCGGCGCGAACCGGCGCGTCCACGACGGCGGGGCTCACGCCGGGCGCGCGGAGAAAGAGCGGCACGCGCAGAAGCTCATCGTAGAGGCTGTGGCCGTGCGTCCAGCCGCCGTGCTCGTGAAACTCCTCCCCGTGGTCGGAGAGGACCACGAGGATCGTGTTCTCGAGGAGCTTCCGCCTCCGGAGTTCCCCGATGAGCCCGGCGAAGGCCGCGTCCCAGGCGAGGATCTCCTCGTCGTAGCGGGCGAGGAGGTGCCGCCGCCGGTCGTCGGGCAGGGCCGTCCCCCGCTCGAACGGCAGGAAGCCGAGGAACGGCGGCGGCCGGTCGAGGTCGGGACCGTCGTACTCCGGGTCGGAGAACGTGCCCCGGTAAGGAACCGGAGGGTCGTACGGCAGGTGCGGCTCCATGGCGTGGACGTACGCGAACCACGGCCGGTCGGCCCCACGGTCGTCGATCCAGTCCAGCGCCCGGCGGCAGAGTTCCGGGGAACCGCGGTCCGCGGCGAGGTTGTCCCCCACCAGGCGGCCGCCGAGGGAGACGACGCGGAGCGTCCACAGCGCCTTGCCGAGAAGCGTCCCGTTCACGAAGACGCTGGGCTGCTGGTAGTCGTAGTCGTCGAAGCCCTGCCCGAAGCCGAACTCCGGAGAGACGAACGGGTTGTCGGAGAACGCCGCCGTGTCGTACCCCGCGGAGCGCAGGACCTCGGCCAGGGTCACCGCGGCGTCCGGCAGGATCTGCCGGTGCTCGATCGCGCCGTGGGCGGTCGGCGGCAGGCCGGTCAGGATCGTCGCCGTGGACGGCTTCGTCCAGGTGGAGGCCACGCGCGCCTGCGTGAAGAGCGCGCCCTCCGCCGCGAGCCGGTCGAAGTTCGGCGACGTCTTTC
>JBDLIY010000192.1:0-7505 GCA_039714635.1 Planctomycetota bacterium | reverse complement strand
ACACCATCCCGTTCTCACCTTCACCGGCGGGAAGCGGGCGCGGGCATTTCGGGGAAACCGGAATCGAAACGGGCCGGCGCCCCGAAGGAACGCCGGCCCGTTTCACCGATCGCGGAGAGATCAGTCCGCGGCGGCCTCTTCGACCTCTTCCTCGACATCTTCCTCGACGGGCACTTCCCAGACGCCCGTGTCGAGCCACTGGTGGACCGACTCCGCGGCCGCGCGGCCGGCGCCCATCGCGAGGATGACCGTCGCGCCACCGGTCACGATGTCGCCGCCGGCGAAGACGCCCGGCATCGAGGTCCGCATGGTCTTCTCGTCGACGACGATCGTCCCCCACCGGGTGTGCTCGATGTCCGGCGAGGTCTTCTTGATGAGGGGGTTCGACCCGTTGCCGATCGCGATGATCGCCATGTCGACGTCCACGCGGTACTCGCTCCCCTCGATCGGGACGGGACGCCGCCGGCCGCTGTCGTCCGGCTCGCCGAGCTCCATCTTCTGGAGGGTGACGCCGGTCAGCCAGCCCTCGTCGTTCCCATGGAACTCGAGCGGGTTCTCGAGGAGCGCGAACTCGATGCCCTCCTCGCCCGCGTGGTGGATCTCCTCGTTCCGCGCCGGCATCTCCACCTTGGAGCGGCGGTAGATGATTTTGGCCGACTTCGCGCCGAGGCGCATCGAGGTCCGGACGGCGTCCATCGCGGTGTTCCCGCCGCCGAAGACGACGACGTTCTTGTCACGGCAGTCGAAGACCGGGGTCTCGCCGTCCTCGCGGTAGGCCTTCATCAGGTTGACGCGGGTGAGGAACTCGTTCGCCGAGTAGACGCCGATCAGGTTCTCGCCCGGGATCTTCATGAAGCGGGGCAGGCCGGCGCCGACGCCGACGAAGACCGCGTCGTAGCCCTCGTTCGCGAGGAGTTCCTCGACGGTGTCGCTCATGCCGATCACCGTGTTGGTCTGGAACGTGACGCCGAGCTTCTCGAGCTGCTCGACCTCCTTGCGGACGATCGCCTTCGGGAGCCGGAACTCGGGGATGCCGTAGACGAGGACGCCGCCCAGTTCGTGGAAGGCCTCGAAGACGGTGACGTCGTGGCCGAGCTTCGCGAGGTCGGTGGCGCAGGAGAGGCCGGCGGGGCCGCTGCCCACGATCGCGACCTTCTTGCCGGTGCGCTCCGGCGGGCGGACGGCCTCCATCAGGCCTTCCTCACGCTCGAAGTCGGCGACGAACCGCTCGAGGTTGCCGATCGCCACGGAGTCGCCCTTCTTCGTGAGGATGCAGAGCTCTTCGCACTGCTCCTCCTGCGGGCAGACGCGGCCGCAGATCGCCGGCAGGGAGTTGTCCTGCTTGATGACCTTCGCCGCCTCGTCGAACTTCCCCTCGGCGATGAGGGCCACGAAGTCCTTGATCTTGATGTTGACCGGGCAGCCGTCTTCGCACTTGGGGTTCTTGCACTCCAGGCAGCGCTGGGCCTCGACGCGGGCCAGCTCGGCGGTGAGACCGAGATTGACCTCTTCGAAGTTCCGCGCGCGCCGGGCGGCATCCTGCTCCAGCATCTTCTGGCGGGGGATCTTCCGCCGTTCCTTCTTGGATAGCTTCTCGGCCGCCATGACTCAGTCCTCCGCCTTCGCGAGGTCCCGGATCTGCTTCTGCAGCCGGCACACCTCGTCGGTACAAAGCTCCTCGACCTTCTGGTGCTCGAACTTCTCGTACGCCCGGTTCCGCCGCATCAGCTGGTCGAAGTCCACGCCGTGCGCGTCGAACTCCGGCCCGTCCACGCAGGCGAACAGGTTCTCGCCCCCCACCTGGACGCGGCAGCCGCCGCACATCCCCGTGCCGTCGACCATGATCGGGTTCAGGGAGACGACCGTCTGGATGCCGTGCGGACGCGTGACGTCGGCGACCGCCTTCATCATCGGGACGGGGCCGATCGCCAGGACGAAGTCGATCTTCTTCCCCTCGTCGATCAGCGCCTGCAGCTGCTGTGTCACGAAACCGTGGAAGCCGTGGGAGCCGTCGTCCGTGGTCGGGTAGACCTCGTCACAGACCTCCCCGAGTTCCTTCTCGAGGATCACGTACTCCTTCGTCCGGCCACCGATGATCGAGATCACGTGGTTGCCGGCCTTCTTCAGCGCCACGGCGGTCGGGTAGGCGATCGCCGTGCCGACGCCGCCGCCGATGGAGACGGCCGTCCCGAAGTTCTCGATGTGGGAAGGCATCCCGAGCGGCCCGGCGACGTCGACCATGTGGTCCCCGGTCTCGAGCGTATTCATGAACTTCGTGGTCCGGCCGATCCCCTGCACGATCAGGGTGATCCAGCCCTCTTCCGGATCGCTGTCGGCGATGGTGAGCGGGATCCGCTCGCCGTCCGGCATCGCGCGCACGATGACGAACTGCCCCGCTTTCCGCTTGCGGGCGATCTTGTCGGCCTGGATGCGGAACAACTTCACATCCGGGGCGAGGAATCGTGCTTCGAGGATGGGGAACATGGGGGTGTACTCCTGCGTATTCCGTGGTTCTTTCGTTACGAGCCCTTCTCGAACTTCTTCCGGAGGCGCTCCAGCTTCAGGCGGTACTGCTCGTCCTCCGGCAGGCTCTTGTCGATCTCCGGCTCCGGCTCCCGCCGGCCCTTCTGCTCGATGATGCGAGGGGAGCGGTCCGGACGCTCCGGGCGCCCGCCGTCGCGACGGCCTCCGCCCTTGCGGCCACCGCCGGGCCGTCCGCCACCGGGCCGTCCACCACCGGGCCGTCCACCGCCGGGCCGTCCACCGCCGGGCCGTCCACCGCCGGGCCGTCCACCGCCGGGCCGTCCGCCGCCGGGCCGTCCGCCGCCGGGCCGTCCGCCACCGGGCCGTCCACCGCCGGGCCGTGCGCCGCCCGGCCGTCCGCCACCGGAGCGAGCGCCGCCGCGCCGCTGGCCGCCCTCGGACCGACGGGGCTTCTTCGCCCCCGGCGTGCGCATCGAGAGGGACAGCCGCTTGCGCTCCGGCTCGACGCCGATGACGCGGACCTTCACCTTCTGGCCCACCGAGACCACCGCGCCGGGCTCGCGGACGAACTCGTCCGAGAGTTCCGAGACGTGAACGAGACCCTCCTGGTCCACGCCGACGTCGACGAACGCGCCGAAGCTGGCGATGTTCGTGACGAGGCCCTCGAGCTCCATCCCGGCGGAAAGGTCGGTCACGTTCGAGAGGTCGTCCCGGAAGACCGGCGGCTCGTAGGTGCCGCGCGGATCCCCGCCGGGACGCGCGAGTTCATCGAAGATGGCGAAGACCGTCGAGCGGTTCCACTCGTCGCTCACGAACCCCTCGGGGTCGAGGCTGCCGAGGGCGCGCCCGTTGCCGACCAGCTCCCCGGGCTCGATGCCGAGCTTCTCCGCCATCGACTCCGCGATCTCGTAGTTCTCGGGGTGGATCTGCGTCCGGTCGAGGCCGTTCTCGCTGCTCTCCAGGTGGAGGAAGCCCGCGGCGAAGTGCCAGCTCTTCTCGTCGAGGACGCCGGCCTCCTTCAGGTGCACCAGGCTCTTGAAGGGGCCGTGCTCGCCACGCCAGGCGACGATCGCCTCCGCCGATTCCCGGGTCAGGCCCGGGATGTAGCGAAGGACGTCGGGGCCGCTGACGTTCGGGTCCGCGCCCACCTTCGCCACGCTGGCCTCGATGACGCCGGCGAGGGCGCTCCGGAGACGCTTCTGCTCCACGTCGCGCTGGTAGGGACCGACGCCGATCGTGCCGGGGTCGATCTTCACCAGCTCCGCCATCGGGTCCTGCAGGCGGCGGGCGATCGTCACCGCGCTCCGCACGCGCGGATCGAGCTTCGGGAACTCCGCCTTGCCGCGGGCGCCGGTGGAGTAGGCCGCGGCGCCGGCCTCGTTGACCATGGCCAGCTTCGCCTCGAGCCCCTCGTCCTCCTTGAGGATCCCGCGGAAGAACCGCTCGACCTCGCGGCAGCCGGGCCCGCTGCCGATACCGATCAGCGTGACCTTGTGCTGGCGGCAGAAGTCGCCGATGGTCTTCTTCGCCGCGTCCGCCTTCTTGCGCGGCGGGAACGGGTAGATCGAAGCGTGGCCGAGGAAACCGCCGTCCTCGCCGACCACCGCGATCTTGCAGCCGCGGCGCACGCCCGGCTCCACACCCATGACGACGGTGCGGCCCGCCGGCGGCAGGAGCAGCAGCTGCTCGAGGTTGCGGGCGAAGATGCGGATCGCCTCCTCGTCGGCCCCGGCCTTGGCGCCGTCGAGGACCTCCTTCTCCATCACCGGCGCGAGGAACGCGTCCCACGCCGTCTCGAGCGCCCGGGCCAGGTAGGGGGCGAAGGGGTGATCTTCCTTCGGCGGGTTCTTCGCACGGAGCACGCCGAGGGCCTGCTCCCGGTCGAAGGAGAGCCCGATCGTCAGGGCGTTCTCCTTCCCCCCGCGCAGGATGGCGAGGAGCCGGTGGCTCGGCAGCGAACGGATCGGCTGGGAGAAGTCGTGGTACGTCTCGTACTTCTTCACCGCGTCGCCGTTCGGGACGACCTTCGACGTCAGCTTCCCGCCGTGGCGGCAGGACTTGAGGAGCTTCGCGCGCGTCTCCGCGTCCGACGCGTGCCGGAGCGCCAGCGCCTTCACCGCGCCGTCCACCGCGACGTCGAGGTCCGCCACGCCTTTCCCCCCGCCCTGACCAGGACCGACGAACGGACCGGCGAGGTCGGCCAGCGACAGGCCCGCCCCGGCGCTCTCGATCGCCGCCCCGAGGGCGCCGAACGTGGCTTCGATCTCGCGGTGCTCCGCCGGCACCTCGGCCGTCTCGCGGCGGAGGATGTCCAGCAACTCGCCCACCGTCCGCGTGGCCTCGACCTTCCGACGGAGGGCCCCGCCGTCCGGTCCCTCGGCGAGGGTGGCGAGCGTCTCCCGCTTCAGGGCTTCGTGGCGACGGAAGTCGGCGATCCCCTGCGCGATCTCACGGATCTTCGCGTCGTCCATTCCGCCCGTCTTCTCCTTGCGGTAGCGGGCGATGAAGGGAACGGGGACTCCGGCGGACAGCAGTTCCATCAGCGCGGGAATTCTCTGCGCGTGCTCCTTGTGCTGGCGGCAGAGAGACTCGACGCACCGGGAATTCACGTCTCGGGTATCGGCGGTCACGGGAGGAACTCCTCGAGATACGCGGCAAACCGGCATTATTGCAGCCCCCCATCGGACCGCCAAGAAGGGGGGGACGGTCCGCGACGTCCGTCCGGAGGTCGGGAAGCCGTGACGGGAATCTCGCGCTGCGACCCCGGGACACTATGCTGTCCGGTTCGAAGGAACCCGACAACTCGAACAGGAGACTCCCGAGATGAAGCGGATCGGTGTTCTCACGGGCGGCGGCGACGCCCCGGGACTGAACGCGGCGATCAAGGCGGTGGTGTATCGCGCCATCGACTTCGGGATCGAAACGCTGGCGGTGTGGGAAGGCTGGTCGGGCCTGATGGAGGACAACTGGAAGGAGGCCTCCCCGCTCGACTACCTCACGGTCCGGACCTGGGACCGGGACGGCGGCACGAACCTCGGCTCCTCCCGGACAAACCCGTTCTCCATCCGGAAGAACAACGGGAAGAACGGCGAGGAACCCGAGGACCGCTCGGACGAGGCGATCGCCAACATCGAGAAGCTGGGCCTCGACGGCCTCGTGGCGATGGGCGGCGAGGACACGCTCGGCGTCGCGGCGCGGCTCTCGCAAAAGGGCGTCCCGGTCGTCGGGGTTCCGAAGACGATCGACAAGGACCTCCTCGGCACCGACTACACCCTCGGGTTCGACACCGCGGTGAACAACCTGAAGGACATGATCGAGCGCTCCCGGACCTCCGCCGGCTCCCACCGCTGGGTCCAGATCGTCGAGGCGATGGGCCGTCACGCCGGCCACCTCGCGTTCTGGGGCGGCGTCGCGGGCGCGGCCACGATCATCCTCGTCCCCGAGTGCACGTTCCGCTTCGAGCGGATCCGCGAAGTGATCGAGGAGCGGTTCGCCCGGGGAAAGAAGGACCACCGCTTCCCGCGGTACGCGGTCATCTGCGCCTCCGAGGGCGCGATCGCCGAGGACGGCGAGGTGACGACCGCCAACGCGGAGGTCGACGCGTTCGGCCACGTGAAGCTCGGCGGCCTGGGCGAACGGCTCGGCAACTACGTCCGCACGAACACGGAGTACGACGCCCGCGTGCTCGTGCCGGCGCACAGCCAGCGCGGCGGCTCCCCGAGTTCCGTCGACCGGATGATGGGCACGCTGTTCGGCTTCGCGGCCGTCGACCTGCTCGTCGCCGGGAAGTCCTCCCGGATGGTCTCCGCGCAGGGCGTCGCCCCGGGCGTGCGGATCACGGACGTTCCGATCGTCGACGTGCTCGACGGCCTCTGCCTGCTCGACATCGACCGGCTCTACGACCGGGAGCGCATGAACATCAACCGCGGGCACTACGAGGGCTGCGACCCGGAGTGAGCCGGGGAGAATTCTCGACCCCGTGTTCGGGAAACGGGACGCGACGACCGGAGCAGGGTCGTCGCGTCCCGTTGTGATTCAAGGACTTGCGGCGTTTCGCGGCGGCCCGGCACGCCGCCTGCGGTCTCTTCGGGCGCTCCGGCGAGTCCCTGGACACACACAGACCCGGGACGGGGTCGACCGAGGCGGCTCGCCGGGGCTCTTCTCTCCCGCCTCCCCCTACTTCGCCGGCGCGACGTCCATGCGCGTCAGGAGCACCCAGTACTGGGTGACGAGGTCCGGCTGCGGCGCGGCGTCGGTCGCGAGCTCCTTCGGCATCCGGTTCAGGATCTCCGCCGGGACGCGATTCAGGAACGTGAAGATCGCGGTGTAGCCGTCGGGCAGTTGCACGGTGCCGCAGGACTGGTGCTGGTCGATGATGCAGCCGACCTGGCCGTGGAGCCGGCGGGCCGCGGAGAACTCGATCTGCGCGACCACCCGATTCGTTCCCTTCAGCCACTCCACCTCGAGCTCGGCCCCGGTCTGCTCGTAGGACGTGCTGACGGTGCGGGCATCGCCGCGCAGGCTGACGATGGGTACGGGGAACTTCCGGCCCGTCTCCCACATCGCCTTCGCCCCGGATCGCGTCTCGCACTCCCCCCGGTACAGCACGTCAGCGGCCCCGCGGGCCCGGATCGCCTCGAGGATCTTCTTCCCGTGCGGCACGGCGGCGACGAAGCCGTCCGCGGCGAGGTTGGCGGCGGTCGGCCCGACGGGAGCGGCGGGCTTCCCCAGCTCCGTCAGGTCGAGCGGCGTCCCCTCCCCCGCCGCGCCGGGGTCCTGCCGAACGACGGTCAGCAGGAACCGCGTGGTCCCGTCGACAGCGGGCCGGTCGCCATCGGCGGCGACGAGAAGAACGGCGAGAAGAGCGAGGCCGAGGACCGGCAGGATGCGGATCATGATTCCCCTCCTTCGTCGGGTTCCCCGGATGGTAGTCGATCCGAACAAGTGAGTCAGACTCCGTTCGGACAGAAAACCAGCCGAACGGAGTCTGACTCAGCTGTTCGGGCCCTCCGGGAAAGGAC
>JBDLIY010000191.1:0-7514 GCA_039714635.1 Planctomycetota bacterium | reverse complement strand
CCCCGATCTGCCGGAGCAGGAGCCAGGCGTCGTAGAGCTCGACGGGCGTCTTGCCGTCATCGAGCAGCTTCTTCGCCTGGTCGAGGCACTTCGCGGCGGCGTCCTTCTCGAGGAATGGGGCGTCGTGGAGGAAGAGCAGGTCGCGCGCGGCGCCGGCGGCCCAGGTCTTCGGCGAGGCCGCCACGATCTCCTCGAGCGCCGCTCGGAACTCCGTGATCATGCGCGCCCGGGTGGCCTTGACGTCGACGTCGTCGGACTCCGTGTAGTCCATGTTGTAGGCGTACCGTCCCGCGGGCGGTAGGGAGCGGAGGAGGTCGCGCGCCCGGTCGAGGGCCGCCACGGCGGTGACCTCGTCGGCGTAGCTCTCTTTCTTCGTGATCTTCTCGACGCGCTGTTTCGGTTCCTCGGCGAGGGGGTCGCCCTCGAAGCGCGCGGCGAGGTCCTCGTAGATCCTGGCCGTCTCGACGGGGCTGAGGTCGGCCTCCTCCGGCTTCGCCATCCGCCAGCCGTGCCACAGGGTGACGCGGGCGAGGAGGGCGCGGGCTTCGGCGCGTTTCGGGGTGTCCTCGTCGGCCGCCGCGAGCTTGCGGACTTCGGGGAGGTACGTTCCGAGGTGGTCGCTGTCGAACGCCATCTTCGCGGCGAGGTCGGCCAGCTCGGACCAGGGCCCGCCGATCCGCGGGTCGCCGGCTTTCGTGAGCGCCGCGTCGATTTTCTCGTGGATCCCCTGGAGGCTCCCCGCGTAGATCTGCTTCCCGGTGTGGTCGTAGAGCAGTCCCCACGGCAGGTATTTTGCGGGCCAGTCCCAGTCGTCTCCGAGGCGGAGGACGGGGAAGTCGGGCTGCAGGTAGTTCAGGTAGTACTGGACGTTTTCGGCGAGGACGTCGGGGTTCCGTCGGACCTGGAAGCCGACGACGACGAGGCCGCGGTCGCGGAACTTCGCGACGATCTGGTTGACGGCCGGGAAGGCTCCGGTGGAGAGCGGGCAGGTGATGCCCCACTGGTAGAGGAGGACGACGCGCCCGCGCAGGTCGTGGTGCGAGATCGTCTCCCCGACGAGTTGTTCGCCGAGTTCGATCTGGTCGATCTCGGTGAAGCCCCAGTCGGGGGCCTCGTCTTGGGCGAGGGCGAGGGCGGGGAACGTCAGCAGGCACAGGGTTGCGAAGAGTGCACGCATGGAATCCTCCGGAAAGGGCTCACCAGTCCGGACAGGATGAACGGAGCGCGACCCTGAAACAACCCCTGACCGCAGGCGCATCAAACGGTGTCAGGACCGTTTCACCGCGATCGCTTCGTTCCTGGCCGGCTCGGGCGCATCGGCTCTCTCGGTGCAACTGGCGCACTTGTTTCCAGACAGGCCCTTAGCGCCGCGCGATCGCGATCATCTCCCGGCTCTTCGCCGTCAGCGGGTCGCGGGCCAGGGAGCCGTGGACGCCCTCGACCTCGAGGCCGGCCGCGGCGAGCAGGAGCTCGAGCTCCCGCGCCGTGAACCAGGTCATCGTCGTCTCGGCGCGGACGTGGCGGACGACCTCCGTGCCGTCGCGCTCCTCCAGGTCGATCACGTTCATCTCGATCTGGTTCGGGAAGTCGAAGCGGGCCGTGAATCGGCAGACGAGCTGGAGGTCCGTGACGGGGTTCACGTAGTCCGCGACCTCCTCCTCGCCGTCGGCCTCCGCCATCGCGGCGAAGTCGGGGACCGAGTTGTCCACGACGAGCATCCCGCCCGGGGCGAGGTGCGAACCGGCGCGGCGGAAGCAGGCGACCGCGGCCTCCGGCGTGAGGAGGTGGTTGGCGGTGTTGCAGGCGATAAAGATCAGGCCGAAGTCGCCCTCGAGCTCGAAGTCGGTCAGGCCGGCCTTCACGAGGTGGACGCGTTCGCGCACCTCGTCGTCCTCGCCGGCCAGCTTCGCCCGGCAGCGCTCCAGCATGTCCGGCGCGTCGTCGAGGCCGGTGACCTCGAGGCCCTCGCGAGCGAGGGGCAGGAGGAGGCGTCCGGTCCCGCAGCCGAGTTCGAGGACGCGGCCGCCGGTTTCCCGGGCGAGGGCGGCGTAGCCCGGCGCCTCGAGGGCGTGGTTGTGGAGGACGTCGTAGAACTCGGAGAAGAGGCCAGTGTATTCGGAGGACATGGCGAGAGCCTAACGGGAGGCCACTTTCGCGGGAAGTGCGGACCGTGGCATCATGGCCGCTTCGAGGAGGAGGACCCATGCGTACGCTCACCATCGCCGTCATCGCCCTGCTCGCGCTCCCCGCAGCGGCGGCCGACGAGAAGCCGAAGTCCGACCGGGTCTCCGTCGACCTCCAGGTCCCGGTCGGAGGGAAGCCGCTGTCGATCCGGGCCACGGCCGGCCTCACGATCATGAAGGACGACGCGGGGAAGGCGAAGGCGGAGATCTTCTCCATCGCCTATCTCCAGAAGCCGCCCGCGGCGAGCCGTCCCGTCACGTTCGCGTTCAACGGCGGCCCCGGGTCGTCGTCGGTCTGGCTGCACATGGGCGGGCTCGGGCCGCGGCGCGTGGTCATGCAGCCCGAGGGGTGGCGGACGAAACCGCCGTATCGCCACGACGTCAACGAGCAGACGTGGCTGCCGTTCACGGACCTGGTGTTCATCGACCCGGTCTCCACGGGCTTCTCCCGCCCGGCGAAGGGCGAGAAGAAGGGCCAGTTCCACGGCCTGCACGAGGACGCGCGGTCGGTGGCGGACTTCATCCGTCAGTGGCTGACGGACCACGACCGCTGGCTGTCGCCGATCTACCTCGTCGGCGAGAGCTACGGCACGACGCGGGCGGCGATGCTCTCGACGGAGCTGTTGCACCGCGGGATCGACGTCTCGGGCATCGTGCTGGTCTCCCCGGTGCTGAACTTCCAGGCGAGCGACGCGAGGCCGGGGAACGACCTCGGGTACTGGCTCGTGCTTCCGACGATGGCGGCGACGGCTCACTACCACGGCCTGGTGAAGACGGAGAACGGGTTGCGGGAGTTCCTCGACGAGGTGGAGGAGTTCGCGCGGACGGAGTACCTGCTGGCGCTGGCGAAGGGGGCGAAGCTCGCCGGTGAGCCGCGCGACGCGATCGCTGCGAAGCTGGCGAAGTACACCGGGCTCTCGAAGGAGTACGTCCTGTCGACGGACCTGCGGGTCTGGTCGGGAGCGTTCCGCAAGGAACTGATGCGGCACTCGAAGGGCTCGGTGGGGCGGTACGACTCACGGTTCACGGCGCGGGACCGGGTTCCGGCCGGGTCCCACGCGGACGAGGACCCGAGCTGGACCGCCGTGCGGGGGCCGTTCACGTCGACGCTGAACGACTGGCTGCGGAAGGGGATCGGCTACCGCACGGAGCGCGTCTACAACATCTTCGGAAACGTCCACCCCTGGCCGATGGGGCGCGAGCGCCACCGGTATACGAACACGGCGGAGTCGCTGGCGGCCGCGATGCGGGCGAACCCGCACCTGCGGGTGCTCGTCGCGATGGGCTACTACGACTTCGCCACGCCGTACTTCGCCGCGGAGTACACGTTCGAGCACCTCGGCTGGCCGAACCCGGAGAACTACGAGTTCACGTACTACGAGGCCGGCCACATGATGTACATCCGAGACGCCGACCGCGCGAAGCTGACGGCGGACGCGGCGAGGTTCTACGCGCCCGAGTCCGGCTCCATGCCCGACCGGGCGAGGTAGGCGACGAGGTCTTCGGACAGAATGACCCGGCCCTCCTCGGTCTCCTGGCCGATCGCGTGGACGACGACCACGACGGCGGCGTTGTAGGCTTCCACCGTGTCGGCGGGCATCGTGTCCCCGTCATGGATCCAGAGCTGGCGGTAGCGGGTGACCTTCGTGTGGACGAGGTCGAAGCACATCTCGACGCCGTCGTCGATGATGTCCCACTCCCTCAGGGTCGAGATCCGCTCGGCCTGGCCCATGCGCTCGAACTCGGGGATGGACGGGGCTTCCTTGCCGGAGAGCTTCACGCCCTGCTCCACGCGCTTCGTGAACCAGATGTCGTAGAGCATGATCGCCGCGATCTCCGCGACGAAGCCGCAGGCGGCGATGGCGCCCATCCAGTGGCCGAACATGTAGGAGCACTTCGCGTGGCGCAGCGGCCAGACGAGCTTCTGGAGGATGCGGTCCTCGGCGGGGGCCGCGAAGAGGCGGACCTTCTCCCGGCTGATCTCGCGGTAGCGCCCGACGGCCTTCTCGACGGAGACGGGGGCGTCCGGTGGCCCCATGAACTTGAGCACGGACTCGACGGGGGGCAACTCGGCCTCCGTGCCCGGCATCGGCTTCACGGACGACACGAACTGCAGCGGATTGATCCAGGCGCGGAAGCGCCTCTCGATTTCCGTATCACTCACGGTTTCGCCTTCCTCTGTTCCGGCCTTCGGGCGCATCGTAAGCGACCGAAGCCGACATCGGAAAAGGCGTAAGACTCCGGTTACCATTTCCGACAGACTCGATCGGGAGGCTCCATGCGCACCATCGCCCTGGTCTTCGCACTCGTCGTCACGTCGTTCGCCGGAGACGGCTCGCGGTCGAAGGAGGAGTTCCTGAAGTATGCGGCCGAGCGGCTTGGTACGACGAACCCGGAGTTCCTCGACCGTCTGTTCAAAGCCGTCGACACCGACGGCGACGGTCGGGTGTCGAAGGAGGAGTTCTCGAAGCGGCAGGAGGCGTTGCGCTCGCTGCGGCGGAAGCCGCCCGAGACTCCGGAGCGGGACCTCTCCGACCCGGAGGCGGACTACGACCGCCACGCTCGCCGGGGTGCGCCGCGCGACGCCTTCGACGTCCTCGATTCGCCGGTGATGACGAAGGCCCCTGACTCCGGTCTGGAGGATCGTGAGCCGGTGATCGGCCTGGTCCTCGGCGGCGAGGCCCGGGCCTGGCCGGTCGCGGTGATGGGGCACCACGAGCTCATCAACGATGTCTGCGGAAAGACGCCCGTCGCGGTCACCTGGTGACCCATCTGCCAGACGGCCATCGTGTATGGCCGCAAACTCGAGGACCGGACCGTCGCCTTCGGCCACGAGGGCGTCCTCTACCGCGGCTCGTTCGTGATGTACGACCGGAAGACGAAGTCCCTGTGGATCCACACGACCGGGGAGTGCGTGAAGGGCGAGTTGAAGGGGCGCCGCCTGACATCCGTGCCGTCGCAGGTCGCCACATGGGGGGAGTGGAAGAAGAAGTACCCGCACACGCTGGTCCTCGACCGCCGGAAGCGGCGGGGCTTCATGGGGACGTTCGGCATCTCGAAGAAGACGGCCCGGCGCTACGGCATCTCCGTCGGGCCGGGGCCGTCGCCGAAGCTGTATCCCGTGGTGGAGCTTCTGAAGCTCCCGGTCGTGATGGACCGTGTCGGCGGCGAGGATCTCGTGATCTTCTTCGACCCGGAGAGCCTGCACGCCACCGCGTGGCTCCGCGGGAAGCGGACGTTCGGTTGGAAAGACGGGAAGATCGTCGACGACGAGGGCGGAGTGTGGGACCGGATGACCGGGCGGCGGATCGGGAAGGTCGGAGAGGCGGCGCGCCTCGAGCCGCGATCTGCCACCGCCTGGCTGATCGCCCGCTGGAGGGGTTTCCACCCGAAGTCGCCCGTCTGGAAGGCGCCGGAGGAGAAGGCGCCGGAAGGTCAGCCTGAGGAGCGGCCTGAGAAGTAGCCGCACGCCGACGGGTCGCGGGTCGCGGGAGGGTTATCGCTACAATCGCCGCCGGATCGACCCGCTTTCCCCGCTACGAGGTGTGCCGCATGCTCCGTCCGTCGTTGTCGCTGATCGCGGCGGCTCGCCCCGGAGCGCTGAGGCCCGATTTGCAGATTCGCGGATTCAGATGTACTGGCCGCCGTCCACGCGGAGCACGTGGCCCGTGATGTAGTCGGCCATGCCCGAGCACAGGAAGAGGATCGCTCCGGCGACGTCTTCCGGTCGGCCCTTCCGGCCGAGTGCGGTCTCCCGGACCGCCGCCTCCTCGGTCTCCCGCGAGACGTCCTCCGTCATCGGCGTGGCGATGTAGCCCGGCGCGACGACGTTCACGCGGACGCCGAAGTGGGCGAGTTCCTTCGCGGCCGTCTTCGCGAGGCCGATCACGCCGGCGTTGCTCGCCGCGTAGCTCGCCTGGCCGAAGCCTCCGCGCTCCCCGTTGACCGCGGAGGTGAGGACGACGGATCCGCCACCGGTATCGCGCAGGTGGGGGACGATCGCCTGGAGGAGGTGGTAGCTGCCGTCGAGGTTGACGGAGAGCACGCTCCGCCACTCCTCGGGCGTGAGCTTCCAGAGCATGCCGCCCCGGAAGAGGCCGGCGCACGCCACGGCGACGTCGAGGCGGCCGGTGTCGGACACCACGAGGTCGACCGCGTGCCGCACCTCGTCGGGCTTCGTGACGTCGACCTCGATGAAGCGGCCGAGGGCGGGGCCGGGGCCCTGACGGTCGAGGCAGTAGACTTTCGCGCCGCGCCGGTCGAACGCGCGGAGGACGGCGGTCCCGATGCCGCCCGAGCCCCCGGTGACGAGGACGGTCCGGTCGGTGAAGTCCATCTCGCTCATGCCGGGGGAGAGTCTACACAGAGGTAGTTCCGGCGAACAGTGGTACCGTCTCGGCATGCTCCATCTCTACGTCGACGCGGACGCCTGTCCCGTGAAGGAGGAGGTCTACCGCGTCGCCCGGCGGCTCGGGCTTTCCGTCACGCTCGTGGCGAACTCGTGGATGCGGACGCCGGACGTGCCGTGGGTCGCGCTGGAGGTCGTCGACGACGCGTTCGACGCGGCCGACGACTGGATCGTCGAGCACGTCGGGCCGGACGACATCGTGATCACGGCGGACATTCCGCTCGCGTCCCGCTGCCTCGCCGCCGGGGCCGCCGCCCTCGGGCCGAAGGGGAAGATCTTCGACGAGGACAACATCGCGGACGCGGTCGCGACACGGGACCTCATGGAGGAGCTCCGGAGCGCCGGCGAGACCACGGGCGGGCCGCCGCCGCTGGCCCCGAAGGACCGGTCGCGATTCCTGGAGCGGCTCGACCAGGTGATCCAGCGGATCCGGCGGAAACGCGGCGACCGCTGAGAGGTTGTGAAAAAGTGGGGCCGGCGCGGCGCCCCGCGGAAAGTGAGGGCGTGGAGACCACGCGACACTCGGGGCGGATCGGCGGGCGCGATCGCCTCCTCGTCACCGGCGCGGTGATGGGGGGCATCTTCCTCTCCGCCCTCGACCTCACCGCCGTCGCCCCGGCCATGCCGCGAATCGTCGGCTCCCTCGGCGGCGGGGAACTCTACGCGTGGGCGTTCTCCGTCTACGCGGTCCTCTCCACGACGACGACGCCGGTTTTCGGCCGCCTGGCCGACCGCCGCGGTCGCCGCCCGGTCTTCGTGGCGGGTGTCTTCGTGTTCCTCGCCGGCTCGGCTCTCTCCGGCGCGGCCCCGTCGATGGGCTTCTTCCTCGTCGCCCGGGGCATCCAGGGCGTCGGCGCGGGCGCGCTGATGACCACCGCCTTCACGATCGTGGGCGATCTCTACGACATGGAGGCCCGCGCCCG
>JBDLIY010000190.1:0-7569 GCA_039714635.1 Planctomycetota bacterium | reverse complement strand
CGGTCGGGGAGTACCTCGCGCTCGCCGATCCGGAGGAGCGGAAGAAGGTCTACGCGAAGCTCAAGCGCGAGCGGTCGATCGCGATGCCGCAGGAGTACTTCGACCGGATGATCCGCGCCGCCGCCCAGCCGAAGGGGCTCACGAAGGACCGGCCGCTGACGCTCGGCTCGACGCAGAGTCCCGGCGAATACACGATCTACGTGCCCAAGGCCTACGACCCGCGCCGGCCGTGGCCGCTGATCATTGGCCTGCATGGCGGCGGGCCCGGCGGCAAGGACGGCAAGGAGGTCGTGGGGGACGGGCCGTCGGCGATGAACTTCTACGTTCGCCAGGCGGAGGCTCGCGGCTACCTCGTCGTCTGCCCGACCGCCCTCGAGGCGCCCTGGGCCGCGAGTCCGAACTTCCCCTTCCTTCGCTCGCTCATCGACGAGGTCAAGCTGCTCTACAACGTCGATGTGAACCGGATCTACATGACCGGCCACTCGATGGGCGGCTTCGGGACGTGGTACTTCGCGCCGAAGTTCGCCGAGGAGTTGGCCGCGGCCTCCCCGATGGCCGGCGGCGGCGGGCCGAGCCCGGTCTTCGAGGCCACGAACACGCCGGTCTTCATTTTCCACGGCGCGGACGACGGCGTCGTTCCGCCGGTTTCGGACCGCTCGGCCGCGAAGTCGATGAAGGACGCGAAGCTCGACTGGCATTACACCGAGCTGACGGGTGTCCTCCACGGCTTCCCCCACTCGATCCTGCTCGAGCTCTTCGACTTCTTCGACACGCGCCGCCTCGCCGTCGGCCGGGGGAGGAAGGTCCCGACGCTGGCGGTCCGTTCGTCGTTCCTGGCGAAGGTCTCCCGGGACGAGAAGCGCTTCCTCGGCGATCCGCTGGAGTACGGGGCGGCCGGTGCGGGCGGGAAGAGCGAGTGGAAGAAGCTCCTGAAGGACCTGAAGCTGGGCGGCGGGAGCGCCGAGGCGGCGGCCACTCGGCTCGGGGAGCTGGCGGAAAAGGACTCCGTGAAGCCGATCGGCGACCTGATCCGGAATCGGTCGACGCCGGACGACGTGAAGGCGCAGGCGGCGCGGGCGCTGGGAATCATCGGCCACGCGGACGGGTACGCCGGTCTCGCGGCGGGGCTGAAGACGGAGAGCCACGATGTGGTGACGGCGTCGGCGGTCGCGATGGCCGCGATCGGCGCGCCGAAGGCGGGGGAGGCGTTGAAGGGCGCGCTCGGCCACGTGGTGAAGATCCTCGAGGGGAAGAAGTTCGGGGACCGGATCCACATCTCCGACTGGAAGGCTTGGCTCCCCGCGTTGACGGCGGTGGTGAAGTCGGTGGGGGAGGCGAAGGTCGAGGGCGGCGCGGCGGCGATCCACAAGACGGCGGTGCGGGGGATCTACGGCGGGACGTGGGCGGTTGCGTACAGCGCCGGTGTTCCGATGCAGCCCTGGGCGCCGCGGCTTACGCTGGCGGAGGCGATCTGCGAGGCGATCCTGGCGCTGGACCAGGCGGGTGACAGGGACGGGGGCCGGGCCGCGCTCATCGAGATGAAGAACGCGAAGCCCGACCCGCGGGACACGAAGCACGCGAGCGTGGTGGCCGCCGCCGAGGCCGCGCTGGCGAAGCTCCCGGACTGATGGTACTCATAGACATCCGGCGTCACAAACCCGCCTGATGGCGCTGCTTACGGCTGCAAGATGCGGATTCTGAATCCGCACTACACCAGCTCGATCACCTTCGCCACGAGCTTCTCGATCCCCTCCGCCGCCTCGGAGATCCGGCCCGCCAGCATGTAGGCCGGCGTGGAGACGATCTTTCTCTCCTCGTCCACGACGAACTCCGTGACCGGGCAGTCCGCGTGCCGGCTGCCGAGCGCCTCGATGCCGCCCGCCGTCCCCTCGTCGGTGCCGATCGTCAGGGTCGGCGCGACGTCGGTGCCCTGAAGCGCCTTCGCCACCGTCGCCGGGGCGATGCACATCGCCCCCAGGGGCTTGCCGGCCTCGAGGGTGCCGCGGACCAGGGCCGCCACGGCTTCGTTCATCGCGCACTCCGGGCCGTCGACGCCGAACGTGCAGAGGTTCTTCGCCGCGCCGAAGCCGCCGGGCAGGATCAGCGCGTCGAACTCGTCCGGCGTGACACCCGCGATGTCGCGGACCGCGCCGCGGGCGATGCGCGCGGATTCCACCATCACGT
The DNA here is from genome assembly GCA_039714635.1 of Planctomycetota bacterium. Taxonomy (GTDB): domain Bacteria; phylum Planctomycetota; class JAJSAM01; order JAJSAM01; family JAJSAM01; genus JBDLIY01. Next base: position 5,385 of record JBDLIY010000190.1, on the reverse strand, counting down.
TCCGCGTCTCGCCCTCGGCGACCTCGCCGGTCTGGTGATTGACCACGTGGAGCTGGTCCACGTCCGGGGCCATGCAGAGCGCCGTCGCGCCCGCCCGGTCGATCGCCAGCAGCGTGATGACCGACTCGTGGATCTCCGCCCCGTCGTAGACCCCGCAACCCGAAAGCACGACCCCGATCGTCTTCATGGACAGCCTCCTGTACTCGCCGCAGAACCGCCGGGATTCTGCCAGATGAGGTGGCCCGGCGGAAGTCGGCCGCAATATTTGTGGCCTGTGCGACGATGTATGAAGTGTGGAGGAACGAAACACTCTCGGGCGAGAGTGAGACTTCCTCTCAGCGCAACCCCGCGTGAATCAAGGCCTCCGCGCTTTGGTACACGATTTGATGGAAGAGGGGAGCCCGGACGGTCCGTGCCCTCGCGGACGTCGGGAGGAGGTTGAAAGGATGTCTCGCAGTCTTGCACTGATCCTGCTCGTAGTCCTCGTCGCCGGTTGTGCGAACACCGGTCTGCGCGGGACGGAGCCCGGCGACATGGAAGTCCGCGCCTGGGAGTCCGGCACGTGGCAGAAGGATCCGGCCGCGCCGAAGCCGGCGGAGGGCTCCGAGAACTTCGTCTTCACCTACGAGACCGCCGGTTGGCGGGGGGACGACGCGGAGCCGTTCCACCGGATGAAGACCGAGGTTCGCCTCTCCTACGACGCGGAGAAGGGCGAGATCCAGGACGCGAAGATCACCTCCTCCGAGGAGGGCAACGCCTACCGCCACGTCTGTTTCACGCCGAACGGCCCCGCCCTGCGGATCCGCATCATCACGCACCTCGACGACCGCAGCTCCGACCTGACGGTCATCCGCCTCGAGGGCCCGGCGCCCTCGACGAACCGCTGCGTCGGGGTCGGCGTCGGCCCCTGGGAGGGCCTGAACGAGACGCTCGACGTGATCTTCCGGGAGGACGGCGGTTTCGAGGTGATGCGCGCCACCGGCGCCCACCTGGCCGAGGCCGACATCCGGATCGAGCGGACGATGTCGACGCGGGAGAACTCCACGAAGCCGGCCACGGCCAAGTTCCCCGCGCGGTGACACCGACCTGCCAATCGGGGTCTGACCCCGAATAGCAGTTCTCCCAGTTATCCCAGCTCGAGCTGCTTCCTCGCGTCCACCTCGTCGCGGTCCATCATCTCGATCGCCGACTGGAAGCGCGCCTTCAGCTCGTGCTCGTCGCCCAGCTGGCTGCGGACCTGGCGCATCAGCTGGATCGCCATGCGGAAGTTCCTCACCAGGTCGCCGTCGCTGATCGTCGTCGTCTCCCGCACCTCCTGAAGGCTGCCGCCCCGCGCCCACAGGTGCGTCGGTCCCGCCATCCGGAAGTCCGGCTCCTTCACGAGCTCCCGCAGCCCGCAATCGAACTCGACCCGGCGGAACTCCCGGATCTTCGACTCGGAGAGCCGCTTGATCTCGCGCAGCACGCCCGGGTCCAGGTGCTTGCTCGCGTCGCCCTTCCGCTCCTCGAAGACGAGCGCCACCATCAGGATCGCCAGCTGGATCTCGCTGGCGAGATGGAACACCCCGTACCCGAACATCTCCGCCGCCTGCACCTCGTAGCCGTTCAGGTACTCCGCGAAACGCCCCTTCTGCGTCAGGCCGTCCTCGTCGATGTAGCCCGTCCGCGTCAGCACCTCGAGACGCCGCTGGATCGACATCGCCTCGCGCGGCGGGCGCTTCTTCCCCTTGCCCTTCCGATTGCGGCGGCGCTCCCGCTGGAACTTCGCGAACGACCGCTCGTAGGCGACGGCCAGGTTCTCCTCGCCGAGGCGCTCGTACAGTGAGAGCAGCCCCGAATAACTCAGGTTGAAGCGGCTCCTCACCGCCTCCACCTTGTCCTCGATGAGGCGCTGGGCGTCGTGGGGATTGTCCCACTTCAGCTCGATCCGGCTGACCACGTGGCCGACGTCGTCGATGCCCTGCCGGCCGGCGCGACCGGCCATCTGGTAGTAGTCGCGCGTGCGCAGCCAGTTCATCGCCACGCCGTCGAACTTCTTCAACTGGTGGAAGACGACGGTGCGGGCCGGCATGTTCACGCCGAGGGCGAAGGTCTCCGTGGTGAAGAGGAGCTTCACGAGGCCGGTGGCGAAGAGCCGCTCCACGATCTCCTTGTGGATCGGCAGCAGCCCCGCGTGGTGGTACATCGAGCCGCGCATCGCCATGTTCCGCAGGCGCCCGGTGCGGTCGTCGTCGGCCAGCTGATAGCGCTTCACCAGGTCCTCGAAGGTCGCGAGGATCTTCTCCCGCTCCGTCGTCGAGAGGAGGTTCCGGCGGGCGTGGGCGCGGGCCAGCTTCTCGCAGTCCTTCCGGGAGAAGCAGAAGTAGAGGCACGGCAGCAGGTGCCGGTCCTCGAGCATGTCGAGGACCTCCTTGCCCACCGGGTCGCGCTTGCGCTGCCGGCGCTTCCGCAGGTTCGCGAACTTTCTCTTCGCGTCCGCGAGCTTGATCATCCCGGCGCCGGGCGTGTGGAGGAAGTGGCGCAGCGGCACCGGCCGCTCGAGGTGCACCACCACGTCGATCCGCCCGCCGCGCGTCCGCCGGATCCAGGACGCCAGCTCCTTCACGTTCGGCACCGTGGCCGAGAGGCAGACGAACCGGATGTGGTCCGGGGCGAAGATGATCGACTCTTCCCAGACCGTGCCGCGATCCTGGTCGTCGATGTAGTGGACCTCGTCGAAGACGACGTAGCGGGTGCCCTTCAATCGGCCGGGATTCTCGAAGATCGTGTTCCGGAAGACCTCGGTGGTCATGATCAGGAGCGGCGCGTCGCCGTTGATCGTGACGTCCCCGGTCATGATCCCCACGGCGTCGCCGTGGCGCTCCCGGAAGTCGCGGAACTTCTGGTTGGAGAGCGCCTTGATGGGGGAGGTGTAGACGATCCTCTCGCCGGCGTTCAGGCAGGCCTCGATCGCGTAGTCGGCGACGAGCGTCTTCCCCGCGCCCGTGGGGGCGGCGACGATGACGGAGTGTCGGCGCTCGATGGCGCCGATCGCCTCGGTCTGGAACGGGTAGAGGTCGAAGCCGCGGAAGGTCGTGACGGAGGGTTGGCCGTCGGGTTTCTGGTCGGTCACCCGCACAGCCTAGCCGGACCTTCTCACCAGGTTGCACGGTTTCCGCCGGCCCTCGAGGCCGAAGGTGCGCGTTTTGCCCTGACTCCGTATGGAGGAGTTACTTCGCTGAAACCTCCGCGGCCAGGATCGTGCCGCCCTTCGACACGAGGAGGCGGACCTCCAGTGTGGTGAGCGTGTGGCTCACCATCGTGACGACCTCGGCGTCGTCCTTCGGCGTGATCTGCGTGTCGAACACGAGGTCGGTCCTCGTCAGGGCCTTGCCCAGCGCATCGTCGAAGCGGATCCCGAAGACCGGGCCGGGGTAGGGCGGCCGGACGTAGACCGTCGCGACGCGGTCGTCCTCCCAGACGATGTCGATGCCGCCCATGCCCACGGGGATGCGGCGCTCCACCTCCTCGCGCGTCATGCCGGGCAGGACGGGCAGAACGGTCTCCGCGGAGGATGTTTCCTTCCGCGCGGTCAGGGCCGGGAGGCGCTCGGCGTCCGGCGCGGCGACGGTCTCGATCTTCGCGACCGGGACGACCTCCGCCCCGTCCGTGGTTTCGAGGGTGATCCCCGAGAGCGTGGCCGAGTGGTACCGACCGGTCACCGAACGCCGCGTGACGGCCTCGTCGTCCTCCGTCAGGACGTTGATCGTCAGCCAGTCACCCATCATCACTCCGGCGAGCCCGCGGCGGACGTAGGCCGGCAGCGTCCGGACCCGCGTGATGGGCAGGCCGCGGAAGACGTGGGTCCTGGTCCTCCCGTCCGAGACCGAGAGCCACTGGTCATTCGAGCGGACCACGAAGCCGGCGATCTTCCCGTCCCGACCCCTCACCGTGAACTCCACGGGTTCGCCCGCGGCCAGGCCTTCGATGCGGGCGGAGAGGTCCTTCGAGCGGGTGACGGCCCGCAGCGACTTGATCTCGGCGATGTCGACCGCCAGCTCCTCGACGCGGTCGCCGTCGGGCTTTGCGAGCATGACCATGCCGTTCTTGCTGACGCCGCCGAGCTGTCCCTCGAAGGTGTCTCCGAGGGTGGTGGCTCCGTGGACCCAGGAGCCGCTCTCGACGCCCTCGCTGAAGAACAGCAGGCGGCGCTCGGCGTGGCCGTCGAGGTCGATGGCGCGGAGAAGGTCCTCCCGCTTGACCCACTTCTCGCCCATCACGCCGGCGGCCGGGTCGAGGATCAGCTTGAAGCGCCGTTTGCCGACGGTGCCGAGCTCGGCGACGACGCGGTCGCCCGTCGCCAGCCAGTCGCCGTGGTCCTCACCGGCCAGGATGAAGAGCAGCGTCATTCCGGTCTTCATGTCGTCGTAGGGCACGTCCGTCCGGGCGACCGGTTTCTCGGGCTCGGTCGGAGTTTCCGGCTCCTCCGCGGGGTCCGGGTTCTCCGGCTCCGCGGGCTTCTCCACCGGCTGCGGGCTCTTACCGTTGATCGTCTTGACGGTGTTCATGGGGACGTCCATCTTCCCCAGGCCGTCGACGTCCATCCGGAGTGCTTTTTCGTTCCGGCTGAGGATCTTCCCCTCGAGGACCATGCCCGTGTCGAGAATCACCACGTCGCCCCCCGCCCGGGCCGTGCCCGAGAGGACGAGAACGAGGACCCCGACCCATACGATTGCGCCTACCTTGCGTCCCATCTTCTGCTCCCGGATGAGAGACCTGCCCTTCTTTGTCGGATTCGGTGAGCTGGATCCTTGAGGGATAAGGAGTTGCGCGGACAGACCGCCGATTCCGGCTCCGCGGGCGCGGAAGGCTGCGCTATGATCGGGGGTCCGGGCGAAGGGGCGGGGAATTCCCACCCCACCCGGTCCGATTCACCGGAGGTTCGTGATGCGCCCCCTGATCGCCGCGATCGCCGTCGCCGTCGTCCTGACGGCCGTCCCCGTTTTCGCCGGCTTCGAGGTCCGGGACCTCGATCCGCTGTCCGAGAAGGACCTCTCGAGGTTCAAGATCGAGGGCGGAGGCGACTGGAAGCTCGACGACAAGACCGACGCCGTCCATACCTTCATCGTCTGCCCGAAGACGTCGGCCCCCACCTCCCTGCTCTTCCGCGGCCGGAAGTTCAAGGACGGCTTCCAGGTGAAGTGGGAGATGAAGGGCGGCTCGAAGCAGAAGGGGCTCACCTTCTCGATCGTTCCGGAGAAGGGCGAGCGGATCGTCGTGCCGTGGAGCGCCCGGCTCCTGATGAAGAAGGACTGGCACAAGGTGATGATCCGCGTCGAGGACGGGAAGGCCTACGCGAAGATCGACGGGGAGGAGCAGGAGAAGGTCGACGTGCCGGACAACGAG
>JBDLIY010000189.1:0-7621 GCA_039714635.1 Planctomycetota bacterium | reverse complement strand
GCCTTTCTTGTGTTTTCGTGGTACCCCGAGAGGGACTCGAACCCCCACCACCGGCTCCGGAGGCCGGCACACTATCCTGTTGTGCTATCGGGGCACCGCAGGGCGGAATTCTAGCCCCCGCCCGCGCCGACGGAAGTTTTTCACGGGACCGGGGTCGGCATCTCCTGCAACAGCCCCGCCTGGTTCCCCTGCCGAGGATGGCGCCGCAGCAGGCAGTGACCGGGCTTCAGGGGAGGCGATCGATCCTGAGCAGAAGACCCCAAGCCGACTTGAGCCGCTTCACGGCCCCCGCGTGATTCCCCTCCGTCGCCCGCTTCGACGCGCGACGCAACTTCCGCGAAAGCCGGCGCTGAAGGGCGTTCTCATCCGGGTCGCCGACCACCGGACTGTCCGGAGCGTACAGGGCGGAACTCGCCGCCCACAGGCGCACCCCCCACTCCGCCGCGAACTCGTCGAACGACTCCGACTTCTCCTTCCGCGCGGCGGCCTCGATCCGCCGGATCGCGCGGGAGAGCCGGCCGAACAGCCGGGCGGCCCGCTTCTCGTCGCCCTCGTCGATGATCGCGATCGCGTCGGACAGCAGGTCCCGGGCGTCCGCGACGAGGATCGCCGCCTTCGGCGAGAGGAGAGTCGTGGCCCCGAGCTCCGTCCGCAGGGCCGAAGCCTCGTCGCGTACCACCGTGAGGTCGATCTCGCCGAACGCGGATCCGGCGAGCAGAAGGATCAGTCCCGTCAGAATGGCCGTTCTCAGCATCGTGTGCCTCCGCCCGTCTCCCGCCCCGGAATCCTATGCCAGGATCGCCGGCGCGGGAACTGCGAAATGAGCGCGCCGCGACGGGAGAACCCGGCGCGGCGCGTGGCGATCTTCGGTTCCGGCAGTGAGTTCCCGCGGTGGATCAGTACATGTCCCCGCCGGGCATCCCCGCCGGCATGTCGTTCTTCTCCTCCGGGATCTCGGAGACCAGGGCCTCCGTCGTCAGGAGGAGGGTCGCGATCGAGGCCGCGTTCTGGAGCGCGGTGCGGACGACCTTGGTGGGGTCGATCACGCCGGCCTTCACGAGGTCCTCGTACTTGTCCGTCGCGGCGTTGTAGCCGTGGTTGTAGTCCTCGGCCTCGGTGATCTTCTGGACGACGATCGAGCCCTCGACCCCCGCGTTGCGGGAGATCTGGCGGACCGGCGCCTCGAGCGCGCGGCGGACGATTTCCCGCCCGACCTTCTCGTCCCCGCGGGTGCGGAGGCCGTCGAGCACCGAGAGGCTGCGGAGCAGAGCGACGCCGCCGCCCGGCAGGATGCCTTCCTCGACCGCGGCGCGAGTCGCGTGGAGCGCGTCCTCGACGCGGGCCTTCTTCTCCTTCAGCTCGACCTCGGTGGCCGCGCCGACGTTGACCTGGGCGACGCCGCCGGCGAGCTTCGCGAGACGCTCCTGGAGCTTCTCACGGTCGTAGTCGCTGGAGGTGTCCTCCATCTCGCGGCGGATCTGCTGGATGCGGCCCTTGATGGCGCTGGTCTTGCCGGCACCCTCGACGATCGTGGTGTCGTCCTTCGTGATGACGACCTTCTTCGCCGCGCCGAGATCCTCCATCGTGACGCCGTCGAGGCCGATGCCGAGGTCCTCGAAGATGGCCTTGCCACCGGTCAGGACCGCGATGTCCTCGAGCATGGCCTTGCGACGGTCGCCGAAACCCGGGGCCTTGACGGCCGCGCAGTGGAAGACGCCGCGCAACTTGTTCACGACGAGGGTCGCGAGGGCCTCGCCCTCGATGTCCTCGGCGATGACGACGAGCGAACGGCCCGCCTTCGCGATGGACTCGAGCAGCGGGAGCATGTCCTTGATCGAGCCGATCTTCTTTTCGTGGATGAGGATGACCGGGTCTTCCAGCTCCACCGTCATCGTCTCCGCCTGGTTGGCGAAGTGCGGGGAGAGGTAGCCCTTGTCGAACTGCATGCCCTCGACCCACTCCACGGTCGTCTCGAGGGCCTTGCCCTCCTCGACCGTGATGACGCCGTCCTTGCCGACCTTCTCCATCGCCTCGGCGATCTGCTTGCCGATCTCGGGGTCGTTGTTGGACGCGATCGACGCCACCTGGGCGATCTCCTTCTTGCCGGAGATCGTCTTGGAGCGAGCGTGGAGCTCTTCGATGATGGCGTTGACCGAGGCCTCGATGCCGCGCTTGATGCCCATCGGGCTGGCGCCGGCGGTGACGTTCTTCAGGCCTTCCTCGTAGATGGCTTCGGCGAGGACGGTGGCCGTCGTGGTGCCGTCACCGGCGACGTCGGACGTCTTGCTGGCGACTTCGCGCACCATCTGGGCGCCCATGTTCTCCCAGGCGTCCTTGAGGTCGACTTCCTTGGCCACCGTGACGCCGTCCTTCGTGACGGTCGGGGCGCCGAAGGACTTCTCGATGATGACGTTCCGGCCCTTGGGGCCGAGGGTGACCTTCACCGCGCGGGCGAGCTGATTGACGCCGCGGCGGATGTTCTCCCTCGCCTCCTGGTCGTAGGCGATCTTCTTCGCTGCCATGTTTCATACCCTCCGATGGCCCGGTGGCCGGGCCGGTTGATCCTCAGCCTTCGACCACCGCGAGGAGGTCGTCCTCGCCCATGATCAGGTACTCGTCACCCGAGATCTTGATCTCGGTGCCGGCGTAGGAAGAGAAGAGGACGCGGTCGCCGACCTTCACCTGGAACGGCGCGCGCTTCCCGTCCTCGAGCAGCTTCCCGTCGCCCAGCGCGATGATCTTGCCTTCCTTCGGCTTCTCTTTCGCCGAGTCGGGCAGAACGATCCCGCCCTTCGTCACTTCCTCCGCCTCGAGACGCTCTACGAGCACCTTGTCGTTCAGAGGCTTGACCCCTGGGTTCGCCATCTTCGTCATCTCCTTGAAAATCGCCCGCCGTCGCCCGGACGGCCCGCCCCGAGAGCTTCCCCCGGCATCTATCCGTAGTACTTGCCGAGCAGCTGATTCAGGGTCACCACGATGATGGTGCTGCTGACCGGTTTCCGGAGCAGCGTAAAGGCCCCCGCCTCCATCGCCTTCATGAGCAGTTCCTTCGACTCGTCGCCGGTCATGAAAATCGTCGGCAACCGGTCGACGACGCCGATGAGCGCCCCGAGCGTCTCGAGCCCCGTCAGATCCGGCATGTGCATGTCGAGGATCGAGGCGTGGATCACCCGGTTCCCCCGGGACACGATCTCGATCGCCTCCCGGCCGCAACTGGCCAGGACGGTCTCGAACCCCTCCCGATGGAGGGTCTCGCCGATCGCCTCCCGGCAATCGGTATCGTCGTCCGCAACGAGGATGGAGTACTGGGCCATGGTCCAATTCCTGCCGTGACAGCCCCGGCAGGACCGGGAGAGGGGCAAGGGGTGTGCCAATCGGCCGGGGCGGTCGGTCAGCGACCTCAAGATGCTACAGGAAAGGAACTTACGCCCTCAGGCCGACGAAGGCGCGCGCGAGAGGACCTGACAACGTGTCAGCCCCCGGTTCCCCCTGCCATCGCCGTTGTCAGGCCGGGCTACGGCAGGCCGCGCCCGGCCGGGATCACCACCGTCGTCTTCACGGAGGCGACCCGGAGCTCCGGCAACTGGAGCGTGACCGGCGTCGTGCCGCCCCCGAGGCCGGTCGTGAACGTGGGGATCGGCCGCTTCAGGCGGGTCATGGTCGCGCGGACCTCGGTCGTGGCGCTCTGCCGCTCCCGCATGAGCTTCCAGTACTTGTCGAAGTACGCCTTCACGTCCCCGGCGTACTTCTCGAGGCCCTTGATCTTCCTCTCCCGGGCGATCGTCACGAGCTCCTCGTGGGCCGCGTCGCACTTCTTCTTCGAGCCGTACGCGACATCCCGGATCAGGCTCTGGAGCTTCCGCCGGAACTTCCGCTCCGCCTTGCGGGCCTCCCGGGCCAGTTTCTTGCGCTCCTCGAGGGCCGCGAGCCGGGCCGCCTCTTCCTTCGTGACCCACTCGCCGTCGACGCGGACCATGCCGCGGAGTTCCATGATCTCGCTCTCGGTGCGCCACCTCCCCTGGTAGAAGACGTGGCCGAGGGCGGTGTGGGCGCCGCGGTGGTCGGCGTCGATCGCCAGCGCGGCCCGGAACTCCTTCAGGGCCTGGCTTCCCCACCCCTTCTCCCGGCACCACTTCCCCAGCGCGACGCGCGCGTCGGCGTCCTTCGCGTCGATCTTCGCGACCTTCGCCTCGTACTCCTCCTTGACGCTCGCCTTCTTCTCGATCCGCTTCACGGAGGACTTCGGAATGGTGACCTTGCCGTAGCGGTGCTCGATCCGGAGCCTGTCCCCGAGGTCGGTGACCTTGCCTTCGAGCTTCCCGCCGTTCGCCAGGTGCACCACGTCGGCCATCGCCGGGACGGCGAACGCCAACAGCGCGAGGGCGGTCAGGATCGGGTTCTTCATGACGGATCTCCGGTCTTCGGCCGACGGAGACGCACGCCCCCCGTGCTCCCCGCCACCCTATTGAACGTCAGCGCGCCCCCGACGGAACCGAAAAGGTGCTAAAATCGGCGAGTTCAAACAATCTGAATGGGGGCTATCGTGCACCGCAACCGCGCTCTTCCCGTCCTCGTGGTCCTTCTCCTCGCCTTCCTCGCCGCCCCGGTGATCGCCGACGTGATCTACCTGAAGGACGGCCGGAAGTTCACGGGGAAGGTCGTCTCCGAGAGTTCCACGGAGGTGAAATTCAAGTCCGTGGGCGGTGTCCTCACCTTCAAGCGAAAGGACGTCGAGAAGATCGAGAAGGGCCTCACGAAGAACGACGAGTACGAGGCCCGGCGGAAGAAGATCGCCTCCGACGACATCGCGGGCCTTCTCGAACTCGCCCGCTGGTGCGAGGAGCAGAAGCTCGTCGCGAAGAAGAAGAAGGTCTACCGCGAGCTGACGAAGAAGGTGCCGAACCATCCCCAGGTCCGGCGTGCGATGGGCCAGATCTACCGCGACGGCAAGTGGGTGAAGAAGCCGAAGGACTGGGAGCCGCCGACCCCCCGGCCGGGCGAGCGCAAGGAGGCCGGCGGCGCGTCCGTCTGTCTGCCGAAGGGCTGGAAGGTCGAGGCGTCTGCCATGACGTTCAGGGCGACCGGGCCCGATCCCTACGCCTTCACGCCGGTGCTGACGGTGACGTTCTCCGGTCCCATCGAGGACCCGAAGACCTCGTTCCCCGAGAAGGAGGGCTGGGCGAAGCCGGCGGAGGCGAGCGCCGCGGGCCTGTCCGGTTTCCGGAGCCGCCGCACGCTGCCCGGTGAGGGCGGTGTGGAGCGCGCCGAAATGCTCGTGATCCTCTCCGGCGCCGACCACGGCATGACGGTGCGCCTCCTCACGCTGGTCTTCGAGGAGGGTCGCTGCGAGGCCGCGGTCAAGGTCGTCCTCGACAGCCTGAAGATCAAGGCGCCGCCGGCGGACTACACGAACGAGCACTACAAGTACTGCCTGAACCTCCCGAAGGGCGAGGACTGGTCCCACAAGGAGAGCAAGAGCCACGACCTGACCATCGAGCACACGGCGGGAGAGGCCCTGGACTACGGGAGTCTCTCGATCTACACCGGCGACGAGGGTGAGGAGATGCAGGATGTGCAGAACTCGGTGAACGCGCTCGTCGAGATCCTGAAGGAGACGGGGGACATCAACGAGCGCGGGAAGATCACGCTGGGAGGGGTGGAGGCGGAGTTCGTGGACGCCACGTTCCTCGGAGGCGGCGTTCCCCTCCGCCAGCGGCTCGCCTGGCTGACGCATCGGAAGCGGGTGGTGCTGTTCGTCTTCACCCAGCACGAGTTCGGCGCGAAGCGGACCGACGAGGCCTGGGACATCCTCGTGAAGTCGTTCCGCTTCATCGACTGACCATCATGACGGAAAGGGACCGGCGGGAGCGGCTGGACCGGGCGAAGCTCTATCTCCTCGCCACCACCACGCTCTGCCGCGTGCCGCTGGCCGAGACGATCCGCGAGGCCGTGGCCGGCGGCGTGGATGTCGTCCAGCTCCGTGAGAAGAACCTCCACGATCCCGACTTCCGCGCCCTCGCCCTCCGGATCGGGGACGTGGTCCGGGACGCGGGCGCGCTGTTCATCGTGAACGACCGCGTGGAGATCGCGGGGTCGATCGAGTGCGACGGCGTTCATGTCGGCCAGGAGGACGCGCCGGTCTTCGACGTCCGGGCCGCTCTCGGTCCCGACAGGCTGATCGGCCTCTCGACGCACTCGATCGAGCAGGCCTCCGAGGCGGTGGCGTTCGGGGCGGACTCCATCGGGATCGGCCCGGTCTTTCCGACGGAGACGAAGGACACGGGCTACGAGCCGCGGGGCGTCGCGCTGGCCGGGGACGTGACGCGCGGCATCCCTCTCCCGGCGTTCGCGATCGGCGGGATCACGGAACAGAACCTGCCGGAGCTGCTGGCGGCCGGCGCCCGGCGGATCGCGGTATCGTCGGCGATCTGCTCGGCCGAGGACCCGAGAGCGGCCGCGGCGCGGCTGAAGGAACAGCTCACGCCTGGGGATCGGGCTCCGGCCGCGCGCCCAGGAAGTGCGTCTCGTTCAGCGTGACCAGGCGCCAGAAGCCGTCCCACCGCTCGAACTCGGAGACCGAGCCGTTCGCCGCGTAGAACCTGTTCTCCTTCCCGAACGGGATCCGCATCGCGTCGTAGGCGAACGTCATCAGCGGGCCGCCGTGGGTCACGACGCAGACCGTCTCCCCGGCGTGCCGCGCGCCGATCTCGAGGATCGCCTCGCGGAACCGCTCGAGGACCGACCGCTTCGTCTCGCCACCCGGCGGGCCGTAGTCCATGTCCCCCATGAACGAGTCGAGGGCGGCCTGGCCGTAGATCTCCGGCAGGTCGAACCAGACGTCCCCCTCCCAGTCGCCGAGGTTCTGCTCGCGTAGGCGCGGGTCCGTCCGCACCGTCAACCCGTGCCGCGCCGCGATCGGCTCCGCGGACTCGATCGCCCGCGTGAGATCGCTCGCGTAGATCGCGTCGATCTCCTCACCGGAAAGTCGCTCCGCCGTGCACGCGAGCTGGCGGCGGCCCTCTTCGTTCAGCGACATGTCGGAGACGCCCTGCATCCGGAACTCACGATTCGCGTCCGTCTCGCCGTGACGGACGAGGAGCAGGCGGAAATCGGCGGCCGGACCGCTCATTCCGCGGCCTCCCCGTAGCGGCGGAAGAACTCCTCCTCGTCGATCACCTCGACGCCGAGATCCTCCGCCTTCTTCCGCTTGCCGCCCGCGCCGGGGCCGGCGACGACCAGGCTCGTCTTCTTCGACACGCTCCCCGCCGCCTTGCCTCCGAGCCGATCCGCCAGCTCCTTCGCCTCGCCGCGGGAGAGGCGCTCGAGCTTCCCGGTGAAGACGACGGTCATCCCGGCGAGAGGCCCGTCGCCGATCTCGGGTTTCTCCTCCGGCTCCGGGGCGATGCCGGCGGCCCGGAGCGCCGCGATCTCGTCCCGGTTCGCCTGAGCGTCGAAGAAGTCGCGGAGCGACCGCGCCACGATCGGCCCCACGTCGGGCAGTTCCTCGAGCGTCTCGAGGTCCTCTTCCATCACCGCCTCGAGCGTCGAGAGCTCGCGGGCGAGGGTCCGCGCCGTCGCCTCGCCGACGTGGCGGATGCCCAGGCCGAACAGGAACCGCGCG
>JBDLIY010000188.1:0-7634 GCA_039714635.1 Planctomycetota bacterium | reverse complement strand
GGAGAGCGAGAGGAGCAGCCCCAGGCCGAGAACCAGGGACGCGGCGGCGGCCGCCCATGCCGGGACGTGACGCCCGGCACGGAATCCGCGGATCGCGGCGACGACGGCCATCGCCATCGCGACGCCCGTGAACGCGGCGAAGTTCCCGCGGTAGAAGAAGGTCCCCGTCACGCTGCCGCCGGTCCCCGCCTTGGCCTGTCCCAGCACCAGGTCGCCGCCCAGGAAGGTCTCGAACATCCCGTAGATTGCACCTAGCGCGGCCACGCCGACGATCGTCCCGAGGAGGATCCAGGCGCGGCGCGGGGTCCGCACGGTGTGGTAGACGACGATGGCCGCGGCGAGGAGGAGGAACAGGTGCACGGCGGCGCGGCCGGTCAGGCCGGGGTCCGTGGAGATCGGCGCCCATCCCGCCTCGGGGAGAAGGACCGCGAGGTCGCGGGCGTGGCCGGGGGCGAGCAGACCGAAGAGCCCCACGGGCAGCGGCACGAGCTGGAGCGCGGCCGTCGCGATGAGGATCAGGAGGAGCAGCAGCATCCTCCCGCCGGTCCGCGTGCCGGCGTCTCCGCCGGGCGTGCCCAGGAGCCACGGGATCAGGAGGGCGAGCGAGAGATACCCCGCGATCCGGAAGATGCCGTAGGCCCCGCCGGCGGCGCGGAAGTGCGACAGCCAGTCGTCGCCGGCACCACGGCCGACCTCGGCCACGCTCCCCCAGAGGATCGGGGCGAGCGCGACCCAGACGAGGAGCAGAACGTAGGGCGCCCGTCTATCCATGGATCGCCTTTCTGGTGAGACGGAGAAGATGCTCCCGGCCTGGTGCCGGATCGGACCTACGGTAGATCAGCCCCGGAGAATCGCAAAAGAGCACGCGGCCGAGGGCGGAGAGGCGGCCCGGCCACGGCAGGTCGAGCTTCCGGGGACGCCCCCGGAGGACGGTCGCCGCGTACTTCAGGTCGAACGCGAGGTTGCGGCGGCGGAGGCCGGTTTTCCAGGTCGTCGGCCCTTCCGCGGGACGCCCGGTCAGCGCGGCGACGTGCAGCGCCGGGAAGTCGACGCCGGCGTCGACCGCCAGGCCGAGCGAGCCCCAGTAGCGCGCGTTCACCTCGAGGAGGAACCAGTCCTCCCCCCCGCCCCGGAACTCGGCCCCGCCCCGGAACTCCGCCATGAACGGGCCGGTCACGCCCAGGTCGCGCGCCAGGTCGACGGCGTACGCCTCCAGGCGCTCGTCCCGGTCGACCGATTCGCAGACGGCCGACGGTCCGCCCAGCGGCGACGACTCCCGGATCCGGCGGTGGGCGAACCGCGCCCGGACGTTCCCGTCGTCCATCAGCAGGAAGACGCCCCGGCCTTCGCCCGGCTGCCAGGGCTCGGCGTACGCGCCCAGGCCGCGGGATCTCAGGGAGTCGGCCTCCCGCCGGAGTTCGTCGACGTCGGCGACGATCCGGGCCGTGGCGCCGCGCGCGCCGGCCTCCCCCACCACGCGGGACCGGCGCGGTTTCAGGACGGCGGGGAACCCGACGTCGGCGATGTCGTCCCCCTCCGCTCTCGGCAGCACCGGCACGCCGAGGGCGGCCGCGCGCTCGAGCACACGCACCTTGTCGTGAAGATCCTCGAGGCCCTTCTCGACCGGGAGCGCGGCCACGGTCCGCTCCGGCAGGTCGGGCGCAATCCGCGCGAGCAGCACCTGGCTCACGTCGGAGACGGGCAGCAGGACGTCGAACCGGCCGGCGATCCGGGCGACGGACCGGCACCACGGTTCCGGCTCGAGGGCGGGATCCGGAACCGGATGCCGGCCGGCCCGCCCCCGGACCGCGGCGGCCGGGGGGTGCCGCTCCTCGGCGACGACGTGGACCCGGTGGCCCGCGGCGACGAGGGACCGGACGACGACGATCGCCGCGGGAGCGCGGCCGTCGAGGACGAGGACGCGGGCGCTCACGGGGAGCTCCGCTTTTCGCCGTAGAGGAGCATTCCCGCACCGAGGGAGAAGCCGACGACGTGGAAGCGCCGCGCCGCGTCCGCGAGCCAGGCCCGCGGCCCGGAGGACCGGCCGTCGAGACGGCGGATAGCCCGGAGGTCGGCCAGCGATCGGTCGTCCCCGAACCGCCGCCGGGCGATCTCGAAACCCTCCTCGCGCAGTAGCCGCGCCAGGCTCCGCGCCGAGAAGTACTGGAGGTGGCCCGGCATGTAGTAGCCCCACGCCGCCCCGCGGAGCTTCCGCGCGAGGGAGTCGTGGTTCGCGGTGCCGATAACGATCAGCCCGCCCGGCCGCAGCGCCGCCGCCGCCGCGCGCACCGTCTCCCGGGGGTCGGGCAGGTGCTCCACGGTCTCGGAGAGGTAGACGACGTCCGTGGAAGCGTCCGGGATGCCCGCCGTCGCCAGCGTGCCGTGGACGACGTCGAGGCCGCGCTCGCGGCAGGTCGCGACCGCCACGTCGGACAGGTCCACGCCCCGCACGATCCAGCCGCGGTCCCGCGCGGCGAGCAGGAACGCGCCGAAGGAGCAGCCGAGCTCCAGGAGGTCCCCCGGTTTCGCGAGTTCCTCGATCCGCTTCAGCCGCGCCTTCGCCCGGAGGTCGGCGATCTCCGGGACGGCGCGGTCGTCCGCGTAGGTGTAGTCGCCCGCCCCGGTGTAGTAGTCCTCGTCGTAGAGGTCGGCGAGGCTGTCGTCGGCCGGGCGCGGCGAGAGGTAGACGTGCCCGCACGCGGCGCAGCGGACGATGGAAAGGGGCACGGAGTACGCCCGGTTCTCCCCCACGGCCCGCGCGTCACGCTCTCCGCACAGGGCGCAGGGCACTTCGGTCCATTCGAGCTTCGAGAGGTCGGTCACGCGGTGACCCCGCTCATCGTCACGACGTCCACGGCGCCTTCGTCCCGCGCCCGGGCGACGATCTCCATCGCCCGGTCGAGGTAGCGGATCATGAACTCCCGCCCCTCCACGAAGTTGTGGGGATGCGTCCAGAGGTGGAAGACGGCCTCCTCCGCGGCCGCCCGCGCCAGCCCGCGCCGGATCTCCCGCAGCCGGCTCCGCATCGTGACGATCCGCCGGACGCCCATCGCGGGCACGATCGGGAGGCCGCCGGGCACCCGGATGACGTCACCGGTCCGGACCGCCCGGGCGACGGGCGGGTCGTCGCCGATCGCCCGGAGCAGGAGGGAGACGGCGCGGGACGGCTTTTCGTACGTCTCGCGGTAGTGCGTGAAGCCCGCCGGCGCGAGCTCGTCCGTGAAGCCGACGCGGTTCTGCGGGTAGACGAAGGAACGGGGCTCGAACCCGGCCTCCCGCGCCGCCGCCGCGGACGCCGCGATCTCCGCCCGGGCCAGATCGCGGTCGCTCTCCAGGAAGGCGTGGGAGAAGCCGTGGCAGCCGATCTCGTGGTCGGGCGCGGCGTCGCGGACGGCCGCGACGAGGTCCGCCCCGTACCAGAGAGAATCCGTCTCGAGGTTCGTCCCGGGGTCGAGGTCGTACCAGTCGCCGGGGAAGAAGGCGTGCTCGAACCGCGGCATCTCCCCGTGCGTCCGGCCGTCCGGGCCGCGCTCGCAGCGATCGAGGAAGAGATGGCCGACGAAGGCGAACGTCGCCGGGATCCCGTGGCGGTCCAGCACACTGAGGATGTCCGCGAAGACGTCCCGGACCGACCCCCAGCGCTGCTCTGCGCGCCGCCGCCAGCCGGCGTCGAAGAAGACGCCCCAGATCAGTTCCACGTCGAAGGTGATCAGGAACGTGCCCGGCGCTCTCACGGGAGGACTTCCCGGATCGCCGCCACGAACGGCTCCGCCAGGGCGGAAACGGACCAGTGCGAAACGACCTCCTCGCGCCCGGCCGCACCGGCCGCCTCCCGCATTTCAGGATCGCCAAGGTACGTGAGGAGGCTCTCCGTCCACTCGGCCTCCGTCGTGGCGAAGAGCCCGGTCCGGCCGTCGCTCACGATGTCGCGGTTCACGCCCACCGGGGAGAGGATCGACGGAGCCCCGGACGCCATGTACAGGAGCGCCTTCATCCCGCACTTCGCCCGGGTCCAGTCGTTGTCCGGCAGCGGGTACAGGCCGACGTCGAGGGCCGCGTAGTCGAACGGCTCCTCGCCGAGGGACCAGTCCTTGTCGATCACGCGCACGCCGTCGATCGCGACCGGCTCCCCGGCGCCGACGACGAGCAGGTCGAACGGGACTTCCGCCGCGGCGCGGGTCAGCGCGCCGGCGATGTCCTTCAGGCAGTAGGCCGCCGTGGGGCTGCCGATCCACCCGACGAGGGGCCGCTCGCGTTCCGACTTCTCCCGCGGCCGGAAGCGGTCCGTGTCCACCGGCGTCGGCTGCACCCGGACGTCGTCACAGAGCCGGGCGGCGTGCTCGGCGATCACCGGGTTCCCGGCGAGGACGAGGGCGGCCCCGGCGATCAGGTCGTTCACCTCGGCCGGATCCTTGAAGGTCGCCATCCGGCGGCGGGAGAGCTCGCCGGACCCCACGTAGTCCCTCGGCGAGAGGTAGATCGCGTCGTCGAGGTCGTAGGCGTAGCGGATCCCGCGGCGCTCGAGGCGACGGAGGAATCGGCGATTCCCCCGCGGCACGATCTCCCGGTGGACGAGCACGCCGTCGGACGGCTCGAGACTCCCCAGGTGCGCCGCCCGTCGCGGATACCCGAGGGCGGTGGCGAGGACCTTCCGGGCACGGTCCACGCGGCGGCGCGAGTAGAAGCGGGAGAAGGTCCGGCTCGAGAGCAGGGGAAGGTGCTTCAGCCCGACCCCCGCCTCCCGCAGCGCCGGCTCGTAGTCGAGGACGCGCGGACGGACGCTGGGCCCTTCCCGGGGCAGGGTGGAGAGCGCGACGAGCCGGCTCATGCCGGGGCTCCGACGGCGGCGCCGGGCAGGTTCGCGAGCTTCTCCGCCCTCCGTTCGCGGAGGCGGGCCAGTCCGATGCCGGCGAGCACCATGCAGGGGACGATCACCTGGACCCGATGTCGGAAGATGATGCCGATGTTCCCCTCCACCAGGGAGTACAGGATCGTGATGACGGTCATCGTGATGAGGAGCATCGACGCATCCCTGAATCGTCGTCGAATGAGGTGGAGCAGGCCGAGCAGGATGGAGGGGAGGAGGCCGTACCAGACGAGGACGTCCGGCAGCGCCACCAACTGTCGCGTCGAGAGGACCTGCCAGGGGAACGGGCTTCCGAGGAAGTACGCCATCCCGACGGGCAGGTAGGTGAGGGCGCCGATCGGCTTCGAGATGTCGACCTCCGGCGCGATGCTCCCGGCCGCGGTGGCGAGCGCGTTGTACTGCCGGCGCTGGTTCAGGTGGAACAGCGAGGCGCGTTCCAGCTCCCAGACACCGAATCCCGCGACCTTCATCAGCGAGAACAGCGCCACGATGACGAGGAGGCTCACGACGAGGGACTTCGCGGTCCGCCCCGTCCGGCCGAGCACGAAGCTGGCGATCGCGGTCCCCGCGACCATGAGGAACAGGTACTGCCGCAGCGTCCCGAGAAGGGTGAGCAGGCCGAGCAGGAGGACGAGGTTGTGGAGCGTGAAGCGCTTCCGGAGCTCCATCACGCCCACCACGATCATCATCAGGAGGAGGACGACCAGCGAGTCCCGCAGCAGCATCGTGGACCAGAGCAGGACCGACGGGAAGAACGTGACGAGGATCGCGGCGGTCCGGGCCGCTTCGCGGCCGTGCAGATCCCGGGCGATCCGGTGGACCGGAATCGCGGCCAGCGAACCCACCAGGCAGTTCAGGAGGATCGGCAGGATCGGCTGGATCCCGAACAGGTAGTAGATCGTCCCCACGAGATAGAAGTAGCCGACCTGGAGGCTGTCGAGGTGATGGTAGGAGAGCCGGTACGGCGTCTCCCCGCGGAGCCACATCGAGAAGACGATGCCGTTGTTGTGGAACGTCAATTCGTCCGGCGCGATCACCTGGTTCAGCCCGAGCCTCCTGAGCGCGATCGCGACGACCACGCGGGCGACGAACCCGGACAGGACGAGGAGCACGAGGAACCGGCGGTCGGACTGGCCCGTGGTGCCGTCGCCGTCCTTCTCCGGCGGCCGGCCCAGCCGGAACAGGACCGCCACGGCGAGGGCGGCCAGCAGGCCGAGGGCGAGAATCGCGGGCGAGGCGGCGGCGACGGTGCTCTCGCTCACCAGGGGCAGGAGCACCGCGACGGAGACCAGGCCGATCACGATCAGTCGCACGGAATCAGTTCCTCGTACAGGTCCGCCCAGGCCGAAATCGCGTCCGGCAGCGAGAGCCGCTCCTCCGCGGCCCGGCGACAGCGCGCGACGAGTGCCGGACGATCCCGCCGCAGGTCGTCGATCTCGGAAAGGGCCCGCGAGAGCCCCGCCGGCGAGAGGTCCCCCGTCACGACCCCCGTGCCCGTCTCCCGGACCAGTTCCCCGGAATCGCCGATCCGCGGCGTGGTCACGACCGGGACGCCGGAGGCGAGGAACTCGCCGAGCTTGGTGGGTGCGGAGGCCCGTTTCGACGGCGCGGATTTTATGAGCAGGATTCCGGCCGCCGCGAGCGAAAACCAGTGGGGAACCTCCTCGTAGGGGACGCCCCGAACCGTGATGCGCTCCCGGGCCACGCCCCGCGACACGAGCCCCGCCAACGCCTCCGTCGCGTCCTCTTCCGTCAGGAGCAGCGCGTGCCCGCGTTCGTTCCGGGCGAGGGCCGCGGCCACGAGGTCGAGCATCGCGTCGAGGAGATACCAGGTGCCGAGCGCCCCGGCCACGACCCAGACCTCCCGGTCGACCAGGTGTTCGGCGCCCGGCGGCGGCGGCAGGCCGGGGCGGAACCGCTCGAGGTCCACGGCGGTGGGAATGACCCGGAACGGCTTGTCGAGATCCGGCAGGTGCTCCCGCGCTCCGTGGGCCAGCGCGACGACTCCGACCGACCGGTCGAGCAGCGTCCGCTCGAGCGCGAGCGCGGCCCGGTGGACGGCGCTCCCCTCCCGCCAGACGCCGCCGTCGACGCGCTCCATCGGCCACATCCCGCGCATGTCGAAGAGAAACGGCCGGCCCAGGCCGAGCGCCATCAGCCCGGGGAGGTAGGACCGCGCGTGCACGAGATCGATCCGTTCCCGGAAAACGATCCCGCGCCCCGTCGCCACCGCGCGGAGGACCTGGGAGAGGGTCCGCACGCCGCCCGGTCCCTCACCGTAGGGCAGCGCCGTCCACGAAACGCCCGCCCGCCCGAGCCGCCGTCGCACGGCCGCCGCCCGTCCGGGCGCCTCGAGGTTCGCCCGCCGTTCGAAGGAGAGGAGGTGCATCCCGAATCCCCGGCGGGCCAGGCCGTCGAGGTAGGGGACGGACTGCGACGCCCCCGGGCCTCCCAGCACGCCGTCCTGCACGATCCACAGCACGCGCCTCACGCCGTCCCCTCCCTCTCCGCGAGGAGGGTGATCGCGTCGCCCGTGCCCGTGCGGCCGAGAACCGCGTTGACGACGCCCTTCACGCGCCGGAGGGCCGGCCGTTCCACGAACGTCCGCTGAAGGGCCGCGGTCTCCCCGGCCCGGAACCCCTGCCGCCGCGTGACCGTCCGCCGGAACCGCTTCAGGAGCTCGTTCGGCAGGATCGTGCGCGTCCGGACGTCGCGGACCCGGAAGCCGGCCCGCGTCACGCACGCGGCGAGGGAGCGGGGCGTGAAG
>JBDLIY010000187.1:0-7636 GCA_039714635.1 Planctomycetota bacterium | reverse complement strand
TCCGTGCAGAACCGATCCAGCGACAACCTGATCCGCCTCATCCACCAGGATCCCGGAGCATTCGCCCGGCTCGAGGCGAAGAGGCAGCCCGACAGACGAGAGAAGGTCGCTTCCTACTTCCACCTGCTTGGGGAACTGAAGGGAAAGAACGACCACGCCGTGGCTGCTCACGGGTTTGAGGTCGGCCTCGTCGTCAGCAAGGAACTGCGGAGGAGACTCCGAGCGATCCTCAAGGCACAGAAGGGCGAGTAAGAGTGGTCGAGTTCAAGGCCAGCTTCCTCAGCATCGACCCGAACGAACTCGTTGGTTTCCTGCTCACGGAGACGGGTCAGCTCGAGCGAGACGCCGTCAATCCTGCCGACCTTCTTTCCTGGCTGAATCTCCAGCACACTTCCTTTGACTTCACCGCCGAGTTGCCCCGAGAGGTTACGGCGCAGACCAGCCCGCTGCGTGCTCTCCTCTCCTTCCCGGATCGGCTTGTGGCGACTGACGCAGGCCTGCATCCCCGTCGCACCAGGTTCAGCATCTTCCACGAGATCGCACACTTCGTCCTCCCCAACCACGAGCATGCCCTCTACCTGGACAGCGAGGAGTGCCTGAGCGCCCGGAGCAGCGTGCGTTTGGAGCAGGAGGCCAAC
Organism: Planctomycetota bacterium; assembly: GCA_039714635.1. Classification (GTDB taxonomy): domain Bacteria; phylum Planctomycetota; class JAJSAM01; order JAJSAM01; family JAJSAM01; genus JBDLIY01. The sequence continues at coordinate 6,998 of JBDLIY010000187.1, read as the reverse complement.
GAGTTTGCCTCTTCGCTGATGTTCAAGGGCGACCAGTTCACGCTGGAGGCGAACTCCCATCCGATCAGCGCCGCGAGCGTCAAGGCTCTCGCAGACCGCTACCAGAACTCCTTCGAGTCAACGTGCCGGAGGTTTGTGGAGCGGAACCTGCGGCCGGCCCTGCTGGCGGTGTTCCACGAACCCGCCACTTCCGGGTGTGTGGATGTTGATGAGGAGCGAGTCTGGCAGGTTCGGTATTGCGTCACCTCCCCGACATTTCGAAACACGTACTTCACCAGCATCGAAGGAGTCGTCCCCCACGAGGCGGCGCAGGAACTGACCACTCCTGGGCGGGACATCGCGGACAGCATCGTTGCCGAGGCGCTGGTGGCGGGACCCAACGGTTCGAGCAGCCCGTTCCGGCTGGAGTTCTTCTCGAACAGCTTCAGCATCTTCTGCCTGTTGACGCCGCCGTAGTCCCGTAGGAGCGGCACCTCTGAGGCCCCTCAAAACCGTCGGATCCGCGCGACGAGGCTGGTAGACTTCGCCCGCCTGCCACGGCGTCCCCGTAGCTCAGCAGGATAGAGCGGTGGTTTCCTAAACCACAGGTCAGAGGTTCGAGTCCTCTCGGGGACGCCAGTTCATACCCATCAGCGCACCATCGGTGCGCCAATGGTCCCGATCGGAACGCCAGCTTGACTTCCTCAGAAGGCTGGCTTTCTGGCGGCCTTCCAACTCTTGCTCTCTCTCCTGGCAGGACCGATCAGGCCGCCAGTCCCGACTCGTCAGGACACCAGTTCGGACGCCTCTGAACCCCGCCCCTTGCGCTCTGTCCTGCTCTCCTCCAACTCTCCTTCTTCTACGGTGACGCCGGAGTGAGGTTGGGCCTCAAGATCCGGATCAGCCCGAAGCCGAACCTCGAGAGCGACCCGGAGCTCACGGTTCCGGCGGCGGCCTGACTAGGTTTTGCGCTCGAAGACCCGGTAGGTCCGCGTCGGGACCTCGCGCATCCACTCATAGTAGTTCTTCATCGACCGGCGACCGCGGCCGACCGGCCAGGGGTCGTAGAGCTGGAGGATCGCCGACGAGCCCTCGCCCCGCATGCCGGCGATCACGAGCATGTGACCGGACGAGCCGGCGCCGGCCATGTACTCGTTCACGTTCCAGAGCATGTCGAACATCAACGGGCTGCGGCGCAACGTCTCCCGAAGGAGTTCCGCCGTCCAGGACATCGGGGCGTAGCACTTGAGCCCGTGCACGCGTCCGTAACGGTTGCCCTCCACCACCGCCCGGTCGGTCTCCGAGAAGTTCAGCAGCCCCACATCGACGGACCACATGTCGGCCGGAGTCTTCGTCATGACCGCGGGGACGTCGGAACTGGTCATCATCGCGGTGCTCGCGGCCCAGCAGGTCGTCTGCGTCGGCTGGGAGATGAACCGCACCCGATGGAAGATCGGCTGGTTGCCGCCTCTCCCGAACAGGGCGCCGTGGGTCTTCTTGCCGACGATGCCGTCGGCGACCAGGCGCCCCGCGCGCTGGAAGCGCCGAACCGCCGTCTCGGTCCAGCGGCCGAAGATCCCGTCGACGGCCAGGTTGGGGCTCGGCCGGATGCTCTGGTTCAGCTCGGCCTGGATGTCGGCCACGTAGGTGTTGCGCGAGCCTCGTCGCACGATCGGATACACCATCGCCCTGTCTCCCCCGCAGGACGCGTGTGAGCGGTCCTGCATCTCACTTCCCATCGGACCACGAACACCACGATACCGGAGCGGGAAACGCCAACCCAGACCTGCCCGGAACGGCCTCTCTCCCCTGCGCCGGGGCCGATCCACTTCGGACTGTCAGGGAAGACGGATGATCGCGCGGCGACCGCATCGAAGCACCTGCGCTGGAATCAGCACCATTTGGATCTGAAGAAGCGGATCCAGCGCGAGTTCATCGCTCGCGAGGATCGAGAGGGCGAGGCCGAGGAGAGAGAGCGCCGCCGCGAGTGGCTCGCGACCTCAGATTCGTCGCTTGCACGGCTCTGGCGCGAGGCAGCGAAGCGGCACCGCCGCGCCAACCCCTGAACGCCGGTTCTCCGCGTTCGATGTCCGGCAGACGGTCGACCTGCCCGATCATCCGTGACCCCCCGCCGGGCCGTCGGGTAGCCTCCCTCGCATGGCTCTCTCCAAGAAGCGCCTCGCCAAGGAACTGGTTCGCGCCACCCTCGAGTTCCACGCCCTCAAGCCCTGGGAGGCGTTCGGGAACGAAGACATCGTCGCCCTCGACATGCCCGGACTCGACGACCTCGCGCTGGCGTCCATCATGGGGGCGGCGGGGCAGGAGTTCGGACTCAACCTCTTCCTCGGCAAAGGGGCCGCCGCACGCCTGATCGAGAACCTCCTGGACGATGCCGCGACCGGCGAATGGGTCGCCGAAGAGAACATCCTGGGCTTCTCCCTCTCACGCCTGGAAGACATCCCCCCGTCGGAACGCTCGACCCTCGACCTGGCAGGGTTCCAGGGGCGCAAAGAGGCGATCGCACCCTGGGTCATCGCGAAAAATGCGGATCGGCACCCCCACCGGCCGGGACGGGACGATCTGGAGATCCTGCTCTACGCAGTCCGCGGACTGATCTTCGCCCTCGAGGACGGCCTCGTCGAGTCCAGCCACATCGTGGAGGGCGACGCCAGCCCCCTGCTCGTGCTCTCCGGAGACCCGCGGCGGCCTGACGTTCGCGCCGAAGCGATCGACCTCGAGGCGCTCGCCCCGGGAGACGGGCCCACGCCGGAGCAGCTGCCGCCCGAACTCGCGGAACTCCCCCGGCGCCCGGTCACCTGGCAGGTCGGATATCCCGTCATGCCCGTCGCTATCGACGACGACGACCGCACCGTCCGGGGAGTGTTCGTCCTCGAACCCGAGTCCGGTCTCCTGCTCGGCGCCGGGATGGTGACGGACCCGGCCGAGGCCGGCCGGGAGTTCTCACGGATCGTCCTCGAACCCGCCGCGGAGATCGAGGGCGCGCACCTGCCCCGACGGATCCTCTTCCGGAACCCCGCCCTGTTCCGCATCCTCGCCCCGGGCCTGCGGGAGCTGGGAGTCGAGGTTTCAGTCGAGCGCGTTCTCCCTGAGCTCGAGGAGGCCGTGGACGAGTTCGCCGCCAGGATCGCCGGGCCGGACACCGGCCTGCCCGCGCCGGACGACCTGGAGGGATGGAAGGAGGTCAACCACGGCTTCACGAGCCGGGTCCACATCCTCCTCGGACGCGACCTGATCAAGGACCCGCGGGCCCTGCGGGCATTCTTCGGCTCCTCGAAGCGGGGCTGGAAGCTCTTCGATGAGCGGTTCGACGAGGGAACGGGCCCCGGTTACCTGGAGTGGCTGCTCGCGCATCACCGGCCGGTCCCGGCGGGTCCCCGGACCGGGGAACTCATCCTCTCCACCGACACACTCACGCTGGCGGAGAAGACGCTCCTCCGCGCCCGCCTGCGAGGGCGGGTCTCCATCTACCGGCTGGAAGACTTCGGTCCGGAGGGCCGCGTCGGGCTCGTGGACGTCCTCGACGGTTCCCGGCACGAGATCCGGGACTTCACCCTCGCCGAGAACGAGGAGGCGCTGGACTCCTGTGCCCCGCTGCAGATCTTCTCGGCCGGGAACTTCCAGTTGGGGTCACTCCTCGGTCCCGCCCTCTCGCGGACGGAGGTGGACGAGGCCCTGGACTTCCTGGAAAGCCTGGTCTCCCCGCTGACTCCCGAGGTCCTGACTTCCCGGCCGGGAATCGTCGGCCGCCTGTGGTCGTGGCGGGAGGGTCGTCGGGCGCGGCCCGATCCGGAGCCCTGGCTTGTCAACTGCGAGCGCCACGACATCTCGTACCGTGAGACGGTGTTCCGGTTCGACGATCCGGAGGCGCTCCGGCAGGCCCTGCTCGAGCGCGACGACTTCCTCGACGAGGAGGGGGAGCGCCTCCTGTGGACCCTCGATCACGCCGGGGGTGACTTCGGTGGAGCCCGGCTCGTCGAACGGGGCATGCTCGAGTTCGAGGGGAACGAGGTGACGGTGGAGACGAACTCCGTGGAGCGCATGGACGAGTTGCGCGGGCTCCTCCTCGCCTTCCCCGGCGCCGAGGCCGGACCGGAGCACGACGTGACGCCTCCCGAGATGCGGAACCCGGCATCCCGCAAGTCGGGGGCGGACATCCGCGAGATCGTCATCGACCCGTTCTTCGTGGCGGGGGACGACCCCGAAGACGCGGCGGAGTACGCGGCCCGGCAGGTGAGGCGTCACTACCTCGAGTGGCCGGACATGGAGATCCCGGACCTGGGCGGCAAGACGCCCCGCCAGGTCTGCGAGACCGAGGAGGGGCGCCGCCGCATCCGGCGCCGGATCCTCGCGCTGGCCCGCCCGCCGGCCCTTCGCGACCTGGGGCTCGACCTCCCTCGCGAGGAGATGCTCCGCGACCTCGGGCTACTCGAGTAAGCACCCACCGCTATCCGAGCTCCCCGAGCGCACCCCGCGCCGCCTCGATGTGCGCCGGCGTCGTGCCGCAGCAGCCACCCACGATCGCCGCACCCGACGCGGTAATCTCCGCAAGATTTGCGGCGAATGTTTCCGGCGTCTCGGGCCAGGTCGGGCCCGCGTCCGTGACCTCCGGCATGCCCGCGTTCGGCTTGAACAGCCGCGGCCGCTCCGTCGCCTGCGCCATCTCCCGCGCCACTTCGAGCATCGGCTCCGGGCCCGTGCCGCAGTTCGCGCCGATCGCGTCCGCGCCCTCGTCGGCCAGGCGGCGGACCGCGTCGGCCGGCGACGTGCCGAACGGCGTGAACAGGCCCGCCGGCGTCTCCGTAAACGTCAGCGTCACGAACACCGGCAAGCCCGGCGCTACGTCCCGCGCCGCCCGGAGTGCCACGACCGCCTCCTCCGCGTCCATCATCGTCTCCACCACGACGACGTCCACGCCGCCCGCCGCGAGGCCCCGTACCTGCCGGGCGACGCCCTGCGTGAGTTCGTCCGGGTCGAGATCGCCGTACGGAGCGAGCGGCACGCCGCAGGGGCCGACCGAGCCCGCCACCCACGCGCTCTCCCCCGCCACGTCACGGGCGATCCGGGCCGCCGCCTCGTTCACCTCTTCCGTCCGGTCCGCGAGGCCGCCGGCGGCCAGGCGCCGGGGCGAACCGCCGAAGCTGTTCGTCCACAGGATCTCCGCCCCCGCCGCGAGGTAGTCCGCGTGGACACGCTTCACCGCGTCGGGCTCGTCGAGGTTCAGGCGCTCCAGGCAGCCGGCGTGCCCGGCCGACTGGAGCAGGCTCCCCATCGCGCCGTCCGCGAGGATCGGCGGGCTTTGCACCAGGCGCTCGCGCAGATCCTTCACGCGCACCTCCCCCGCCCGGTCGGGCAGTCCTCGATCCCGCATTCGCCGCACGGGTAGTCGCGGAGTTCCACGCCCGGGCCGATGCCGACGATTCCGCTCACCGACTTCAGGGGAACCATCAGCGCCGACGCCGTGAGGCGGACGCCGAGGAAACTCTCCGGAAAGACACGAAAGAGCCGGTGCTGGTCCGCCACGTTCCACCCGCAGTAGCCGGGGCTCACACGGTTCGACACGCCGTCGGCGCCGGCGTCCGCGGCGATCTCCTCGCAAACCCGGTCGACGGCGGCCTCCACCGCCACGCTGCCGATGGCGTCCGCGACGAAGCCGCGAAACGGATCGCCCTCCGCGAACAGGCCGCGCGACCAGGCGTCGAACCCGGGGCCGAGAGTCGCGAGGAAGGCGGCGAAGCGCTCCGCCCCTTCGAGGTGATCCGCCACGATCGGCCCCGGGTCGAACCGCTCCGTCGTGAAGACGTACCCGGCGCGGGGCTCCACGTGGGCCGGCACTTCCGCGAGGAGCGCCTCGATCGTCGCGTCGAGCGTCGCGGCGAGTTCCTCCCCCACGCCGCCGCACTCGCGGCGCACGGTCTCGCGGGTCACGCCGAGGTCGGCGAAGGACAGCTCGAGGACGCGCGTCACGCCGTCTCCGCCAGGTGACGGGAGAACGTGAACGGATCCGGGAACCAGCCGTGCGCGTCGATCTTCTCCGCGAACTCAGCCGTCACCGGCGCGCCGCCGACGTAGACGCGGACGTCCGGCGCGACGTCGGCCAGGCGATCCACGATGCCGCCCATGTGGACCATCGTCGTGGTCAGCAACGCGGAGAGGCCCACGGCATCAACGGGCTCCGCGAGGACGGCCTCGGCGAACTGCTCCTCGCCGACGTCCACGCCGAGGTCGACGACCTTCCAGCCGTCGCCCTCCAGCACCATGCGGACGATGTTCTTCCCGATGTCGTGGAGGTCGCCGGCCACGGTGCCGATGATGATCGTCCCGCGCCGCTCGACCGCCCCGCTGGCGAACAACGGCTCCAGGTGCACCATGGCCGCCTGCATCGCGCGGGCGGAGATCAGGATCTCGGGGATGAAGGCCTCGCCTTTGCCGAAGCGGTCACCGACGCGCTGCATGCCGACGACGAGTCCCTCCCGGAGGATCCGGTCCGGCGGCAGGCCGGCGTCGAGCGCTCGGCGCGCGACCTCCGCCGCGCCGTCCCGGCCGCGCAAATCCGGGGGATGGGGGGAATCGCGGTCCGCCTTCCCCCGCTCGACGAGGTCGGCCAGGTCCAGGATCAGCCCGGGGATCAGCCCGGGGATCAGGTCGTCGCTCATGAGTCTCCCTCCGTGACGCTCCCGTTGTACCGGTCGACGATCTCCCCGACGACCCGGATCCGCTCGATGTCGCCGGTCGAGGAGATCTCGTCCGAGATGCCGAGCACGAGCTTCGGCGCGAACAGCTCGATGATCCGCTCCGTCGCTTCGACGAGGACCTCGACAGGATACGTCTCGTCGAAGTAGACCGCCGGGATCCCGTCGATGAGGAACACTTCGTCGCCGAGCGCCTCCTTCACCTGCTCGAGCGTCACGTCGCCCTGCGGCTCCGGCGTGATCGCCTCGATGCCGTCGAGACCGGTCTGTTTCGCGTAGGGCAGCAGCGGGCCGGTGTCCCCGTCCCAG
>JBDLIY010000186.1:0-7670 GCA_039714635.1 Planctomycetota bacterium | reverse complement strand
GCAGGAGGGAGCCGCGGATCCGGTCCCCGCCACGGAGGAGGACGACGACGTCGTGGTCGCGCGGGTGGGGGGGCGGCGTCGCCTCCCCGGCGCGGGTGAAGCTGACGAGGTCGTCGAGCTTCGCCCGGCGAGTCTTCCCGTCCGCGTCCCCGTCCTTGAACTGCACGGAGTCGCCGCCGATCGAAACGAGCTCCGCCCGGTGGACGATTTCCCCGGAGAGGAGCACGATCCGACCCCGATCGGCGTCGCCGGCCGAGACGGGGAGGGGCGCGAGAAACAGGGTGAGGAAGAAGAGCGTACGAAGCATCATGGCATCGTACGACAATACTGACACCTGGGGTACGACAAGCCGCGGCGCCCTGCAGCCACGCACGGATTGGCCGCGTCGAACACGGCCGGGCCGGGAATCCGATGGCCCCGCCCGGCCACGGGCTGCTGCGGGTGACGCGGAACGAAGACCTCATCGTCTGGTTTCCCTCTCGGCACCTTCACTTCCTGGTCCTGGTTCCGATCGCTCCTCGAAGTCGAGGGATCGGAACCCTGACAGGATGACAGGAATTCGGGTGCGGAACGGGGTGGCCTGTCAGCCTGTCAGCAGGCCCTGGTCCGGGGCTGCGACGTAAGTCGTTGTCCTCAAATCGGTTCTCTCGGTCGGAGTTCACTGGTACGGGCTTTGCCCCTGAGGCCCGTCCCGGGGTCTTCCCACCCGAGTGTTCAGGGCACCTGGCCCCGGGGTTTCTGCATCCGACTTTCGAATCCGGAGGTTTTCCGCCATGGCGAAGAAGCTGGCCTTTGACCAGGAGGCCCGTGACCGCATGAGGACCGGGGTCATGAACCTCGCCCGAGCCGTCAAGTCGACGCTCGGGCCCAAGGGTCGCAACGCGGTCCTCGACAAGGGCTGGGGTGGCCCGACGATCACCAAGGACGGCGTGACCGTCGCCGAGGAGATCGAGTTCAAGGACAAGTTCGAGAACATGGCCGCCCGGCTCGTGCGCGAGGTCGCTTCGAAGACCTCGGACGTCGCCGGTGACGGCACCACGACGGCCACCGTCCTCGCCGAGGCCCTCTACCTCGAGGGCAGCAAGGCGATCGTGGCCGGCCGGGACGCCATGGCGGTCAAGCGCGGCATCGACGCCGCCGTCGCCGCCGTCGTCGAGGAGCTCGCGTCGCACGCGCAGCCGGTCGAGGACGACAAGAAGAAGATCGAGCACGTGGCGACGATCGCCTCCAACTCGGACACCGAGGTGGGGAAGATGATCGCCATGGCGCTCGACAAGGCCGGCAAGGACGGCGTGATCACGGTCGAGGAGGGCAAGTCCCTCGACACCACCGTGGATGTCGTCGAAGGCATGCAGTTCGACCGCGGCTACCTCTCCGCCCACTTCATCACCGATCCGGAGCGGATGGAGACGGTCCTCGAGAACCCGTACATCCTCATTCACGAGGACAAGATCGGGCAGGTCCAGAAGCTCGTCCCGGTCCTCGAGAAGGTCAGCCAGTCCGGCCGGCCGCTGCTCATCGTTGCCGAGGATGTCGAGGGCGAGGCCCTGGCGACCCTCGTGGTGAACAAGCTGCGCGGGATCGTGAAGGCCGCCGCCGTCAAGGCGCCCGGCTACGGCGACCGCCGCAAGGCCATGCTCGGCGACCTCGCCGTCCTGACCGGCGGGACCGCCGTGATGAAGGACGTCGGCCGCGACATCGAGTCGCTCGAGCTTCACGATCTGGGCAGCGCCCGGAAGATCGTCCTGACCTCCGACAAGACGACCCTCGTGGACGGGGCCGGCGACGCCGCGGACATCAGCGGCCGCGTCCGGCAGATCCGCCGCGAGATCGAGAGCTCCACCTCCGACTACGACCGTGAGAAGCTCGAGGAGCGCCTCGCGAAGCTCGCCGGTGGCGTGGCCGAGATCAACGTCGGCGCCGCGACCGAGACGGAGATGAAGGAGAAGAAGGCGCGCGTCGAGGACGCGCTCCACGCGACCCGCGCCGCGATCGAGGAGGGCATCCTCCCCGGCGGCGGCGTGGCGCTCCTGCGCTGCCGCGACGTGGTCGAGAACGTCCGTCTCAAGGGCGACGCCCGCGAGGGCCGCGAGATCGTCCGCCGCGCGCTCGGCATCCCGCTCCGCACGATCGCGGCGAACGCCGGCGTGGACGGCGCGGTCGTCTCGCGTCACGTCCTCGACAACGAGGAGTTCAACCACGGTTTCGACGCGGACGCCGGCAAGTACGGCGACATGCTCGACATGGGAATCATCGACCCCGCGAAGGTCGTTCGCAGCGGGTTGCAGAACGCGGCCAGCGTCGCCGGCCTCCTGCTCACGGCCGACTGCCTGATCTCCGACATCCCCGAGCCCACTCCCCCGATGCCCGGTGGCGGCATGGACGAGATGGGTGGCATGGGCGGAATGGGTGGCATGGGCGGTATGGGCGGTATGGGCGGTATGGGCGGCATGGGTGGCATGGGAGGAATGGGAGGCTTCTAGGCTCCCGGGAGAAGACCGATGGCGAAGAAGAACAAGACTGGAATTCGACCCCTGGACGACCGCGTGGTGGTTCAGCCTCTCGAGGCCGAGGAGAAGACCGCCGGCGGGATCGTTCTGCCCGACTCCGCGAAGGAGAAGCCCCAGATGGGGACGATCGTCGCGGCGGGCCCCGGCCCCATGCTCGAGAACGGCGACCGCGGCGGACTGTCCGTTACGGTCGGTGACCGCGTCTTCTACGGGAAGTACGCCGGCACCGAGGTGAAGGTCGAGGGCAACGAGTACAAGATCATGCGCGAGTCCGACCTCCTGGGCATCCTCCAGTAGCGGACCGAGGGAGAAACTGGCAATGGCCAAGCAGCTGATGTTCGAACACGACGCCATGCAGAAAGTGCTCCTCGGCGTCGAGAAGCTCGCGAGAACGGTGAAGGTCACTCTCGGCCCCACCGGCAAGCACGTGATCCTTTCCAAGTCCTGGGGCGCGCCGACCGTGACGAAGGACGGAGTCACGGTCGCCAAGGAGATCGAGCTCGAAGACCCCTTCGAGAACATGGGCGCCAAGCTCGTGAACCAGGTCGCCTCCAAGACCTCCGACGTGGCCGGTGACGGCACCACCACCGCGACCCTGCTCGCGGAAGCCATCTTCAAGGAAGGCTTCAAGCTGGTGACCGGCGGCGCGAACCCGATGGCGCTCAAGCGCGGTCTCGACAAGGCGGCCGAGGCCGTCGAGGGAAGGCTCCGCGAGATGAGCACCGATGTGGGCACCGACAAGAAGAAGGTCTCCCAGGTCGGCACGATCTCCGCCAACCAGGACAAGGAGATCGGCAACCTTCTCGCCGACGCGGTCAACAAGGTCGGCAAGGACGGCGTGATCACGGTCGAGGAGGCCAACGGCACCGAGACCAAGCTCGACCTGGTCGAGGGACTCCAGTTCGACAAGGGCTACCTTTCGCCCTACTTCCTGACGAACGCCGAGAACCTCGCCGCCGAGCTCGAGGACCCGCTGATCCTCATCCACGAGAAGAAGATCGGCAACCTCCGGGACCTGGTCCCGCTGCTCGAGAAGGCCGCCCAGACGGGCCGCCCGCTGCTCATCATCGCCGAGGACGTGGAGGGCGAGGCCCTCGCCGCCCTGGTGGTGAACAAGCTGCGCGGCGTCCTGAAGATCTGCGCCGTCAAGGCCCCCGGGTTCGGGGACCGGCGCAAGGCCATGCTCGGCGACATCGCGACCGTCACGAACGGCCGCCTCATCTCCGAGGACCTCGGCATCAAGCTCGAGAACGTCGAGATCGAAGACCTCGGCTCCGCCAAGAAGGTGACGATCACCAAGGACGACACCACCGTCGTCGAAGGCGCCGGCGCCCGGAAGGACATCGAGGCGCGCATCGCCCAGATCCGCCACCAGATCGACGGGACGGACTCGGACTACGACCGCGAGAAGCTCCAGGAGCGGCTCGCGAAGCTCTCCGGCGGTGTCGCCGTCATCAAGGTGGGCGCGTTCACCGAGGCCGAGAGCAAGGAGAAGAAGGCGCGCGTCGAGGACGCGCTCCACGCGACCCGCGCGGCCGTCGAGGAAGGCATCATTCCGGGCGGCGGCGTTCCGCTCGCGAAGGCCTCCGCCGTGCTCGCGGACGTCCGCGGCAAGGTGAAGGGCGACGAGAAGCTCGGCGTCGACATCCTCTTCCGCGCGGCGACCGTTCCGCTGGCGACGATCTGCGAGAACGCCGGGCTGGACGGCTCGGTGGCGCTCGAGGACGTCCTCGCGACGGACGACGAGACGAGTGGCTTCGACGCTTCCACCGGGAAGTTCGTGAACATGCTGGACGCGGGCATCGTGGACCCGACCAAGGTCACGGTCACGGCGCTCCGCAACGCCGTTTCGATCTCCGGGCTCATGATGACGACGAACACGCTCGTCACCGAGCTCGGCGACGACGAGGACGACGAGCCGGTCATCGGCGCCGTCTCCTAGTCGGGAAAAAACGGACGGAAACCAGAGTAGCGAGGGGGGAGGGAAGGTCGCCGGGAAGGTGGCCTTTCCTCCCAACACATTCAGAGGTCGGGCGTGCGTCCCGGCGAGAGGGTCGGGCCGATGAAGCGCGATTTCTATGAAGTTCTCGGTGTCGACCGCAACGCCTCCGAGAGCGACATCAAGAAGTCGTACCGCAAGGAGGCGCTGAAGCATCACCCGGATCGCAACCCGGGGGACGCGGAGGCGGAGCAGCGCTTCAAGGAGGCCGCCGAGGCCTACGAGGTCCTCTCGGACCCCGAGAAGCGCCGGCGGTACGACCAGTTCGGCCACGAGGGCCTCGGCCGGATGGGCTGGCAGAGCCGCTCGGCCAGCGTCGAGGACATCCTCCGCAGCTTCGGGGACATCTTCGGCGGCGGTGGCCGCGGCGGGTCGATCTTCGACGACCTCTTCGGCGGCTTCGGCGCGGGCCGGGGCGGCGGCGGAGGAGGAGGACGCCGGGGGGCCTCACTCCGCTGCGAGGTGCGCGTCTCCTTCGAGGAGATGGCGGCCGGGTCGGAGAAGACGATCCGCCTGCGCCGTCCCGAGACCTGCGACACCTGCAACGGAACCGGGGCCCGGAAGGGCTCGACCCCGACGCGCTGCCCGATGTGCGGCGGCGCCGGCGAGGTCACGCAGAACCAGGGCTTCTTCACGATGCGATCCACCTGTCCCCGCTGCCGGGGCCAGGGCCAGATGATCGAGGACCCCTGCGGCGACTGCAGCGGCAGCGGCCGCGTCGTCCGTTCGCGGGAGATCCGGGCCCGGGTGCCCGCGGGCATCGAGGACGGTACGCAGATCCGCCTGGCCGGCGAGGGCGAGGCGGGAGAGCGCGGAGGGCCGCCCGGGGACCTGTACTGCGAGGTCCGCGTCGGGCAGCATCCGCTCTTCGTCCGCGAGGCGGACGACCTGCTCTGCGACGTGCCGTTGAGCTTCTCCCAGGCCGCGCTCGGCGCGGAGGTGCAGATCCCGCTCGTCACCGGGAAGATGGACTTCGAGGTGCCGAAGGGAACGCAGTCCGGCGAGATGTTCCGGGTCCGCGGCAAGGGACTGGCGAACGTCCACGGCCGGGGCGTGGGGGACCTGCTCGTGCGACTGCACGTGGAGACGCCGAAGCGCCTGACGGAGCGGCAGGAGGAGTTGCTGCGCGAGTTCGCGGAGACGGAGGAGATCTCCGTCAGCCCGCGCCGCAAGAGCTTCTTCGACAAGGTGAAGGACCTGTTCGGGCAGGAAGAAGATGACGACTGAACCGGGCGACAAGCGCGACGACGAGGGGAACGACGAGCCCGTCGAGATCCCCGTGGAGACTGGTGAAGAGGCCCCGGAGGAGCCCGCGGCCGAGTCCGCGGAGCAGCTCACGGAGCGCCTCATGCGGCTCCAGGCGGAGTTCGAGAACTTCCGCAAGCGGAGCGTCCGCGAGCGGGCGGAGTGGGGGGCGCGGGCGAAGGAAACCCTCGTCCTGGACCTCCTCCCGGTCGTCGATTCCTTCGATCGCGCGCTGGGCGAGGCCGCCGGATCCCCCTCTCTATCCTTGGACGAGGCCGGGCTGCAGGGCGGTATGATGCTGGTTCACAAGCAGTTGCTTTCCGCCCTCGCGGGCCAGGGCGTGACGCCCATCGAGGCCCTCGGGGAGCCTTTCGATCCGAACCTCCACGAAGCCTTCATGAGTCGCCCCGCCGAAGAAGGCGAGACCCCCGGGACGATCGTCACGGAGTTCGCGACGGGATACCGGATGGGCGACCGGGTGATCCGGCCCACGAAGGGTGTGGTCGCCGGAGAGCCCGAGTCGGATTCGGAGCCGGAAGTCGGTTCCGAGGAGGAATGAGATGCCGACCTACGACTACAAGTGCACCGGCTGCGGCCACGAGTTCGAGCTGTTCCAGAAGATGTCCGACGGGGCGAAGCGCAAGTGCCCGGAGTGCGGGAAGCTCTCCCTGAAGCGCCTGATGGGCATCGGCGCCGGCATCATCTTCAAGGGCTCGGGTTTCTACGAGACGGACTACAAGCGCAAGTCGAGGAACGGCCGGGCGGGGACGGAGCGGTCGACGTCGACCGAGAAGTCCCAGACGAAGACCGAAGCGAAGACCGAAGCGAAGACGGCGGGCTCGAAGGAAGAGGGCGGCGCGAAGGCCGCCGCGGACTGATCGTCTTGTTGTCGACAAAGTGTCCGAACTGCAAGAAGAAGGTCGAGGCGGAATCGCTCGGAGCCCATCCGCACTTCCCGTTCTGCAGCGAGCGCTGCCGTTACGCCGATCTGGACCGCTGGTTCGAAGAGGACTACACGGTGCCCGGCGACGCTCCGGGCGAGGAGTCGGCCTGAGAGGTCGAGAAGGCCTCCCCGATCTACTGCGCGGGGCGCTGCATCCCGTCGGATCGGCGTCGCTTCTCCTCGCTTACCCGACAGGGTAAGCTCGTCGGCGCTCCTGGCCCGACGGGCGCATCGCCGCGCTCGCGACGAACGGGGAGACCTTCGCAACCTCTGGAGACTGAGAGCGAGCCATGGACGTGCCCGATGACCGTTCGGTACTGACGAAAGCCGTCGCCGCGTCCGTCTCCCTCCGGAGCACATCGGTCGGACTCGCGGGGTTCGCCCTCATCCTCATCGGCGTGCTTCTCTGGCTCCTCCTCATCGCGTTCACGGACGGTACCTGCGTCTGCGAACGCCTTGAGCAACTCGCCGGGAACGCCGGATCCCTCGTGTGGTTCGTAACGCTGGGGCTCCTTTCTGCTCGCCTCGTCCTGGGGGTGGCGGGGAGCCGGATCATGCAGGACGCGGCGGGACGGATCACCGGCGGTCCGTCGGATCGGGAAGAGTGGCCGCGCGCCCTGCGCCAGATCGTGGTCGACTTCCGGAGCGTTCCGGTCGCCGTCCTCACGTTTCCGCTGATGTTCGCGATCGTCATGGCCGGCCTGCTCCAGCTGACCCGGATCCCGGTCGTCGGAAAGGTGCTCCTCGTCCTCCTGCTGCCGGTCCTCGTCTACCTGGCCTTCGGGATCGTCCGGCCGGTGGTCCGGTGGCTCCTCTCCGGCCACCTGATCGGCGCCGCCCTCGCGGCCGAGCCGTCGAGCGCGTTCCCGGCGCAGAGCACGGCGTTCGCGTATCTGGAGCAGGCGCCGCTCCGCGTGACGGGTCTGCGGGCCGGCGCGTTCCTGCTCTGCCTCGGGGCCATGCTGCTCCGGGG
>JBDLIY010000185.1:0-7676 GCA_039714635.1 Planctomycetota bacterium | reverse complement strand
GGCCTCCGCCCGGTCGCGCGTGAAGCCGAGCATCCAGACGTGGACCATCGACCAGTGCGCCGCGAAGAGCGCCGCGCACGCCTCCCGGTCGCCCCGCCGGGCCGCCTCCACCTGCTGTCTGCAGGAACCGTCCATCTACAGGACTGGACACTCTCCGGAGCGAGATCGTCCATCGAAAACCGAATCTGACGAACTGAGTCTGACTCAGTTGTTCGGGTGGGGCTACTTCCCGTAGTACTTGTTCTTCCCCCACTCGATCCACTCGGCCTCGAGCTCCGAGATCGTCTTGCCGAGCGCCGAGGAGAGCAACTCCGCCGAGTTCTTGTGGACCATCTCCTCGGAACCCCGGAGCAGGTCCCAGAACTTCGGGAGGTCGTCGCGGTACCGCTCGGCCAAAAACTCCATCATCGTGGCCAGCTGGTCGTAGTACGCCATGCCGGGGCGCTTCTCCATCAGGAGCTTCCCCCAGGGCAGCCACGGCTCCTTGCCGGCCTCGCGCGCGGCGAACTTCTTCTTCAACTCGAACACCGACCAGGAGTCCGGGTAGAAGTTCACCTGCACCGCGTTCGCCAGGCCCTCCTGGATCCAGTTGCCGTTGCTGGCGAGGCCCAGGCGCTGCCGGACGATGCCGTGGGCGGCCTCGTGAACGTACACCGGCCGCTTCCAGCCGTACTCCGCGGACCACGTGCTCCCGACGACGCCGAGGACGGAGTAGCCGTCGGTGGTGGGCGGGTGGACGGTCGCTCCGAACGCCTTGCCGAGGAAGACGAAGAACTCCCGGTACTGCTCGGCCTTCTTGAAGACGATGAACGGCACCGGCACGTCGGCCTTCCCGGACAGGTCCCACCGCTTCTCGAGGAGCGCGGGAACCTCCTCCAGCCGGGCGGCGACCTTCTTCCCTTCCTTGCCCTTGAACCGCGTCGCGTTCGTCACGAGCTGGAAGTGCGGCGTCTCGTGGATCTTCGTCTTCCCCTCCGGGAACGCGATGGCGATCCGCTCCTCGATCGTCGGCCGGCAGGAGAGGTTCTCCTTCTTCCCCGGCAGCAGCCGCAGGTCGTCGATCGTCACCGTCCCGGAGCCTTCGTCCCAGCGCAGTTCCATGCCGGTCACGCGCCCGAAGTCGCCGACGTAGTCCCAGACCTCCTCCCGCCACTTCGAGAGCGGAAGGACGACCTCCCGCCAGTCGCCGGGGAAGAGCTTGAAGCGCCGCAGCATGCCCCGCCGGCCCCGGCCGTCCCACGCGATGATCCGCATCTCGATCGGGTCGTCCGCCTCGACCTTCGCGTGGAGGGAGAAGGCCCGGAACTCCCGCCAGTCCTGCACGTCGACCGCCCGGAAGATGTAGCCGACGCGGGTCTTCTTGTCGTCCTCGCCGATCAGCGCGAGGGCCCGGCCGCCGGAGACCGTCTTCTCCGCGTCCGCGGTCGTCTCGGAGAGGGTCAGGCCGGAGGTGTGCCAGCCTTCGGCCGGTTCTCCCGTTTCGAAATCGACCAGAACGGCGGGTTCGCCGGCGAGGACGGGGACGGCGAAGAGAAGGGCGAGGGTGAGAGTGGCGAAGGTGCGCATGGCGATCCTCCCGGGGCCCACAACCATGATGCCCCGGGAGAATCCCGCGTCAACCTCTCACTTTCCGGCGTCGGCCAGGAACTTCGCGAGGCCGATGTCGGTCAGCGGGTGCTTCATCATCTGCCAGAGGACCTTCGGCGGGCAGGTGCAGATGTCCGCGCCCATGACCGCGGCCTCCTGGACGTGGAGAACGCTGCGGACCGACGCGACGATGATCTCGCAGTCGTAATCGTAGTTCGAATAGATCGCGGTGATCTCGTCGATGACGCCCATGCCGACCATGTGGATGTCGTCGAGCCGACCGACGAACGGCGAGACGTAGGCCGCGCCGGCCTTCGCCACCATCAGCGCCTGCATCGAGGAGAAGACGAGGGTCATGTTGACCTTGATGCCCTCTTCCGACAGCGCCTTGCAGGCCTTCAGGCCGTCCGGCGTCGTGGGGATCTTGATGACGACGTTGTCCGCCACCTTCGCCGCCTCGAGGCCCTCGGCGATCATCCCCGCCGCGTCCGTGGCGATGACCTCGCTGGAGACGGGACCGGGAACGAGATCGGTGATCGTGGCGATCGCCTCGTCGCGGTCCAGGCCCACCTTCTTGAGCAGGGACGGGTTCGTCGTCACGCCGTCGATGATCCCGATGTCGGCGAGCTTGCGGATTTCCTCGATGTCGGCGGTGTCGGCATAGAGCTGCATGGATGGTCTCCTCGGGTCAGGTTTCGACGGCCGGCCTACTCGTTCGACGGCCCGGCGCCAAGTGTCCCCTCCTCGGCGCGAAGGAACTCGTGAATTCGGCGCGCCGTCTCGCGGGGCAGGCCGGGCACGAGGAGAAGTTCGTCCAGGCTCGCGCGGCGGATGCCCTCCACCGATCCGAACTTCCGGAGCAGCCGCTGGCGCCACACGTCCCCCACGCCCTCGATGCGGTCGAGGACCGACGACATCGCCAGCTGGGAACGGACCTTCCGGTGGTAGCGGATGGCGAAACGGTGGGCCTCGTCCCGGATCCGCGAGATGAGCAGCGTCTCCGGCGCGTCCGGCGCGAGGACGACCGGATCTCCGCGTCCGGGCAGGAAGACGCGCTCGTGCGCCTTTTCGCCGGGTCGACCGGACCGGGCCTTCGCGAGGCCGACGACGGGCAGGTCGACGACCGCCAGCGCGTCGAGGGCCTCGAGCGCCGACGAGAGCTGCCCCTTGCCGCCGTCCACGATGAGGAGGTCCGGCAGCGGCATCTCCCCGGCGCGGCGGAAGCGGCGCGCCAGCACCTCGCGCATCGACGCGAAGTCGTCCTGCCCCTCGACGGTGCGGATCCGGTACCGGCGGTAGGAGGACTTGTCCGGCATCCCCTCGTCGAAGGTCACGAGGGAGGCGACCGTCGCCGTGCCCTGGATCGTCGATATGTCCGTGCACTCGATCCGAGAGGGCGGCCCCGGCAGGTCGAGGGCTTCCGCCAGCGCGTCGAGCGCGAAGCGGCTCCCGTCCCGCTTCGTCGCTTCCTCCCGCTTCGCCAGCGTGTCGCTGTTCTCCGCCGCGAGGCGGATCAGGTCGCGGAGGCCTCCCCGCCGCGGGACGCGCAGCTTCACCGACCCGCCCCGCTCCTCCCCGAGCCAGGCCTCGATCAGCTCCCGGCCCTCGGGCTCGTCCGAGACGAGGATCTCCGGTGGGACCGCCTTCCCCTCGGCGTAGAACTGCACGAGGAAGGACGCCATCGCCTCGTCGTAGTCCGCGTCGGAGTGGATGAAGTGATGCCGCGTGGAGAGCAGCTTCCCCTCCCGCACGAACATCACGACGAACAGCAGGTCTTCCCCGCGCCGGGAGACGTGCACGACGTCGCGGGCGGCGAGATCGGAGAGGCTGACGGACTGGCGCTCCGCCGTCCGCTCCACCGCCCGGATCCGGTCGCGGAACTCGGCCGCGCGCTCGAACTCCATCGCCTCCGAGTGCTTCTCCATGCGCGCCGAGAGGCTCTTCACCACGTCCCGCACGTTCCCGCGGAGCACGTCGAGGGCCTTCGCCACGCACCCGGCGTAGGCCGTCGTATCGATCGCGTCGACGCACGGCGCGGTGCACCGGCCGATCTCGTGGTACATGCAGGGCCGGCTCCGGTTCGCGAGGACGCTGTCCGAGCAGACGCGGAGGCCGTACGCGGCCTGGATGACGCGCACGGACTCCCGCACGGATTTCGAACTCTCGTAGGGGCCGAAGTAGATCGCGCCGTCCCGCTCGAACTTCCGGACGAACGTGATGCGCGGGAAGGGATGGCGGCGGTCGATCCGGACGCAGAGGTAGTTCTTGTCGTCGCGGAGGCGCACGTTGCCCGTCGGCTTGTGCTTCTTGATCAGCGAGTTCTCGAGGAGCAGCGCCTCCTTCGGGTTCTTCGTACGGATGACCTCGACGTCGACGACCCGGTCGAGGAGCGAAACGATGCGCGGCCGGTCCTCCGGCCCCTCACCGGCGAAGTAGGAACGGACGCGGGAGCGCAGCTCCGTCGCCTTGCCGACGTAGAGGACACGACCGGCCTTCCCCAGGAAGAGGTAGACGCCGGGCTCCTTCGGCAGGGACCGCAGCTTCTTCCCGACCGCGGGCGCGACCTTCACCCGCGCACCGCGAGCTCGTGCTTCTCGAGCGCGAACAGCTCGTCGCGCAGCCGCGCCGCCTCCTCGAAGTCGAGGTCCTTCGCCGCGGCGTGCATCGCCTCCCGCAGGTTCGAGAGCCGCCTCGGGATGTCGTCGACGTCCATCTCCGGCATCTCGTCGCGCTTCCCGGCCGTCTCCGCCGTGACGTCCACGTAGTCGCGCTCGTAGATCGAGGAGAGGTGCTCGTGGATCCGGCTCTTCACCGACTCCGGCGTGATGCCGTGCTCCTCGTTCCACGCGAGCTGCGCCTGGCGCCGACGCTCCATCTCCGCCATCGCGCGGCGCATCGAGTCGGTCTCCTTCGCGGCGTACATGATGACGCGCCCGTCGACGTTGCGCGCGGCGCGGCCGCAGGTCTGGATGAGGGAACGCTCGGCGCGGAGGAAGCCCTCCTTGTCGGCGTCCAGGATCGTCACGAGCGAAACCTCCGGCAGGTCGAGCCCCTCCCGCAGGAGGTTGATCCCCACCAGCACGTCGAACTCGCCGAGCCGCAGGTCCCGGATGATCTCGTGGCGCTCGATCGTGTCGATGTCCGCGTGGAGGTAGCGCACCTTCACGCCGGCGTCGGAGAGGTAGTCCGTCAGGTCCTCGGCCATGCGCTTCGTCAGCGTCGTGACGAGGACGCGCTGGCCGTTCCCGGTGACGGTCCGGATCTCGCCGAGCAGGTCGTCGATCTGGTTCGCCACCGGGCGGACCTCGATCGGCGGGTCGGTGAGGCCGGTGGGCCGAACGATCTGCTCGACGATCCGGCCGGGCGAGCGCTCGAGCTCCCAGTCCGCCGGCGTGGCGGAGACGTAGATCGCCTGCTTCTTCCGCGCCTCGAACTCGTCGAATCTCAGCGGCCGGTTGTCGAGAGCGCTGGGCAGGCGGAACCCGAACTCGACGAGCGTCTCCTTCCGGCTCCGGTCGCCCTTGTACATCCCGCCGACCTGCGGAACGGTGACGTGGCTCTCGTCCATGAAGAGCAGCATGTCGGTCGGGAAGTAGTCGAGGAGCGTCGACGGCGCCTCCCCCTCCCGCCGTCCGTCGAGCCAGCGGGAGTAGTTCTCGATCCCGCTGCAGAAGCCGATTTCCTTCATCATCTCGAGGTCGTACCGCGTCCGCTGCTCCAGGCGGTACGCCTCGACGAGCTTGTCGTTCTTCCGCAGGACGGCCAGCCGCCCGTCGAGTTCCTCCTCGATCCCCTCCATCGCCCGCGCCAGCCGTTCCTCCGGCGCGACGTAGTGGGTCGCGGGGTAGATCTTCACGGTGTCGAGCTCCCCGCGGATCTCCCCGGTCAGCGGGTCGATCTCCTGGATCGTCTCCAGCTCGTCGCCGAACAGCTCGAAACGGATGCAGGAGTCATCTTCGTAGATCGGGAAGAGGTCGATCACGTCGCCGCGAACCCGGAAACTCCCGCGGCCGAGGTCGAAGTCCCGCCGCCGGTACTGGATCGCCGTCAGCTGCCGCAGCAGTTCGTCGCGCTCGATGATCTGTCCGCGGTCGAGTTCCAGCCGCATGTCCAGGTAGGCGTCCGGCGAGCCCAGGCCGTAGATGCAGCTGACGGAGGCGACGACGAGGACGTCGCGACGCGACAGCACGGAGCGCGTGGCCGAGTGGCGCATCCGGTCGATCCGCTCGTTGATGGACGAGTCCTTCTCGATGTAGACGTCCGTCGCCGGGAGGTAGGCCTCGGGCTGGTAGTAGTCGTAGTAGGAGACGAAGTACTCGACCGCGTTGTCGGGAAACAGTTCGCGGAACTCCGTGAAGAGCTGCGCCGCCAGCGTCTTGTTCGGAGCCATGACGAGCGTGGGCCGCTGCGTCTGCTCGACGACGCAGGCCATCGTGAACGTCTTGCCGCTGCCGGTGACCCCGAGCAGCACCTGGTCCGCCGCTCCGGCCCGCACACCCGCGGAGAGGCCCTCGATCGCCTCGGGCTGGTGACCCGTCGGCAAGAAGTCACTCTGGATCCGGAACTCGCTCATCGGCTATATCCTACGCCGTGCTACTTCTGAGCCACGACGAAGCGTTCCTCCGCCACGACGCCGGCCCCGGCCACCCCGAATCCCCGGATCGGCTGACGGCGATCCTCGCGCACCTCGATCGCGCCGGGATCACGGACGCCTCCCGGCGCGTGGCGCCCCGCGAAGCGACACGGGAGGAACTCGCGCGGGTCCACACGGACGCCCACGTCGAGACGATCCGCGCCGTGAGCGAGCGCACCGGCTACCTCGACGGGGACACGCACGTCGGGAAGGACTCGTGGGAGGCGGCCCGCCTCGCCGCCGGCTCGACCCTCGCGGTGGCGGACGAGGTGATGGCGGGGCCCGACCGCCGCGGCCTGTGCCTCGTCCGGCCGCCGGGACACCACGCGACCTCGACCCGCGCGATGGGGTTCTGCCTGTTCAACAACGTCGCGGTCTGCGCCCGCCATCTCCAGGATCGCCACGGCGTCGGCCGCGTCGCGATCGTGGACTTCGACGTCCATCACGGCAACGGCACGGAGGAGATCTTCTCGACCGACGAAACGGTCCTCTACCTCTCCACGCACCGCTGGCCGTTCTACCCGGGCACCGGCGGCCCGGATGCGCCGGAGTTCGTCGCCACCGTGAACATCCCTCTCCGGGACGTCACACGGCCGGACGAGTTCCACGCGTCCTTCGACGACGGCATGGAGGACGTTCGGGCCTTCGCGCCCGAGGTCGTGCTCGTCTCGGCCGGCTTCGACGCGCACGTGGACGATCCGGTGGGCGGCCTGAACCTCGACGCCGACGACTTCGCGCGGATCACGGAGCGGATCGTCGGAGTGGCGGAGGAGACGGCGGAGGGCCGGATCGTCTCCGTGCTGGAAGGCGGCTACGGACTGGACGTTCTCGGGCCGTGCGTCGAAGCGCACGCGAGGGCGCTATCTCCCGGCGAGGGGGTTGACGGGGTCTGACCCCACCGGGTCCGACCCGATCTCGAGCTTCTCCTGCCGGAGCAGGTCCAGGTACCGCGTCGCCAACTCGTCGCCCGGCTGGAGGGAGAGCAGCGCCTCGAAGGCCTCCGCGGCCTTCTCCCGCAGGCCCACGTCCCCGGACGTCATCCGCAGGTAGCCGAGAAGGAACCAGCCCGAAGCGGTCTTCGTGTAGTCCTTCGTGAACTGCTCGACCTCGGCCAGGTGCTTCTCGAGATCGCCCTTCTTTCCGGCGACCCCGGGGCCGTAGACGCCGTGACGGTCGAGGCGGTCGGCCCACTTCGGGGCCATCGAGAGGCCCGCCCGGATATTGCGCTCCGCGAACCGGTAGTTCCGGAGAGCGATGAGCGCATCTCCGAAAGCGAATGCCCCGGCGGGGGTCGCCCGTTCCTTGCGGTCCAGCGCGTCGCGGAAGGCGAGGGCGGCCTGGACGTAGTTCCCGCGCTTGAAGGCCATGTCTCCGATCACCATCGGGAAGTTGCTCTTCCGGAGCGTACGGTCGAAGTCCTCGGGCACGTTCTCGCAGATGTCCCACGGGATCAGAA
>JBDLIY010000184.1:0-7694 GCA_039714635.1 Planctomycetota bacterium | reverse complement strand
GCGGGACTTACAGCGGCATCGTGTCTGCGCCGGCGAAGGAACGCCTCGTCGTGCTCCCCCGGCCCGAACCACCGGAATCGTTTTCCCACGGAGCCAGGCTGTCTTCGATCGGGTTTTGAACGGCGCAGTGGACAGATGGCGGCGGAATCCCGCCGCCATCCCTGTCCCATGTGATTCGTGTCCCTCCTTCCCCGGTTAACGCTCAACCCCCACCCCCCTTTCTCCCGATAAGCCCGCAGGTCCCGGCACTCGTGAACCCGGGATTCAGACAACTACGCGGGGACACGGCATGATCACGATCGAAGAGCTGTTGACGCTGCTCGTGCAGCGCAAGGGGTCGGACCTCCACCTGTCCGCCGGATCGCCACCGAAGATCCGGATCGACGGCAAGCTCGTGAACACCGAGCACGAGATGCTGACGCCGGACATGACGCAGAAGCTCGTCTACTCCATCCTCTCCACCGAGCAGATCGCGCGGTTCGAGAAGGAACTGGAGCTGGACCTCAGCTTCGGCATCGATGGCCTGGGTCGGTTCCGGACGAATGTCTTCTTCCAGCGCGGCACCATCGCCGCCGTGATGCGGGTCATCCCCTACGAAATCAAGGGATTCACCGATCTCGGCCTGCCGGTGGCGATCTGCGAGAGCCTCTGCCAGCTGCCCAAGGGGTTGATCCTCATCACCGGGGCGACCGGCAGCGGGAAGTCGACCACTCTCGCGGCGATGATCGACTACATCAACCAGGTCCGCTCGTCCCACGTGGTGACGATCGAGGACCCGATCGAGTTCCTCCACCGGAACAAGAACTGCCTCTTCAACCAGCGGGAAGTGGGTTCGGACACGCTGGGATTCAAGGAGGCGCTGCGCTCCAGCCTGCGCCAGGACCCGGACATCGTCCTGATCGGCGAGATGCGCGACGTGGAGACGATCGAGGCGGCGCTGACGCTGGCCGAGACGGGTCACCTGACGTTCGCCACGCTGCACACGTCGGACTGCATCCAGACGGTCAACCGGATCATCGACGTGTTCCCGTCGTACCAGCAGCAGCAGATCCGGACGCAGCTCTCGTTCGTGGTCCAGGCCGTGTTCAGCCAGCAGCTGATCCCGAGGGCCAACGGCCGCGGGCGCGTCCTCGCCGCGGAGATCATGATCGCCACGAGCGCGATCAAGGCGCTGGTCCGCGACGACAAGGCGCACCAGGTCTACTCCCTGATCCAGACCGGTGGCAAGCAGGGCATGCGCACGATGAACCAGTCCCTGTTCGAGCTCTACAAGGCGAACCTCATCACCTACGACGACGCCCTGAGCCGCACGCTGGACCCTGAGGATCTGAAGCGGACTTTCCAGAGAGCGGGATAGGCCGGGGAGCGGATTAGAGCATGGTCAGCTTCAACAAGCGACTCGTTCGGATCCTCGAGGAGTCGGGGACCCTCACTGCCGAGCAGATCGAGACGGGCGTCAGGCACAGCGAGCGGGAGAAGCTCTCGCTGTCCGGCGTCATCGTCAAGGAAGGCATGATCTCGGAGCGGAACCTGCTCGGCCTCGTGGCCGACCGTCTCCGCTTCCCGCCGATCGACCTGCGGAACCTGATCCCCGACCCCAAGGTCCTCGAGGCGATTCCCCAGGACCTCGCGGCGTACTACGGCGTCTACCCGATCTCCCGGATCGGCAACGTCCTCACGATCGCCGTCTCCAACCCTTACGACGTCGTCAAGCTGGACGACATCCGGATCGTGACGGGCTGCGACCTCCGGATCGTGCTCTCGCTCGAGGACAGCGTCAAAGAGGCTATCGACCGCGCCTACAACGCCAACGAGCAGGAGATGGCGGACCTGATCGACGGCCTCGTCGATGCGGAAATGGAGCTGAAGGAGGGCGAGGAGGAGGAGGAGGGCGGCGACACCATCGACCTGAACGACAGCGAGTCGGGCGACTCGCCGGCGGTCAAGTTGGTGAACATGATCATCTACCAGGCGGTGAAGGAGAAGGCCTCCGACATTCACATCGAGCCGATGGAGAAGTCGGTCCGCGTCCGGTTCCGCAACGACGGGAAGATGCGGGAGACCTACACGCCACCGCGCAAGATGCTCAACTCGATCGTCTCGCGGATCAAGATCATGTCCGCGCTGGACATCGCGGAGAAGCGGCGCCCCCAGGACGGGAAGTTCCAGATCAAGATGGAGGGCCGGCAGGTCGACTTCCGTGTCTCCATCCTGCCGCTGGTCCACGGCGAGAAGGTCGTGATGCGTATCCTGGACGCCGGAAACCTCGCCCTGAAGCTCGACACACTGGGCTTCGAGGAGCAGGCGCTCGGCGACTTCCGGGACGCCGTGGAATCGCCCTACGGGATGATCCTCGTCACCGGGCCGACGGGAAGCGGGAAGTCCACGACGCTCTACTCCGCGGTCAAGGAGGTGATGACCGACAGTGACAACTTCACCACTGTCGAAGACCCGGTCGAGTACCAGCTCGCCGGCGTCAACCAGGTGCAGGTCAACCCGAAGGCGGGGCTGACCTTCGCCGGGGCGCTCCGGTCCATCCTGCGCCAGGACCCCGACGTGGTGATGATCGGAGAGATTCGAGACAGCGAGACGATCGAGATCGCGGTCAAGGCCGCTCTCACCGGTCACCTCGTACTCAGCACGCTCCACACCAACGACGCCCCGTCCACCATCACGCGAATGGTCGACATGGGCGTCGACCCGTTCATGGTCGCGTCCTCCACGTTGCTGGTCTCCGCCCAGCGTCTCTGCCGCAAGCTCTGCCCGAACTGCAAGGAGCCCTTCGAAGCACCGCCCGAGCGGCTCCTGCACATCGGGTTCACGCAGGAGGAGATCGACGCGGGGCCGGAGCTGTTCAAGCCGAACGGCTGCCCGCGCTGCAGTCAGGGCTACGCGGGGCGGTTCGCGCTGCTCGAGACGCTCCCGATGTCCGAGGAGGTGAAGCGGATCATCGTCGATGGCGGCTCGGCGGTGGACATCAAGGAGGAGGCCCTGCGGCAGGGAATGATCACGCTCCGGCGCTGCGCCATCCTGAACGCGATCCGCGGCAAGACGTCCATCGAGGAAGTGCTGCGAGTCACGCTCTCGGATCGGCGCACCCGGATGCTGAAGACCACGGAGGACGACGTGGTCTGAGACTCGCGATTCTCAATTTGAGATTCGGCTCAAGCGGCCCGCGCTCCACATCCGATGGAGGAGCGAACGAAACGATGATCCCGGACTTCGGGGGAATGGCGACCGATGAAGCACTTCAAATACCAGGCGAAGAACTTCGGCGGGAAGACGGTCAGCGGGACGCTGACCGGGAACGACCAGGACGAGGTGATCGGGGAGCTGCGAAAGCGGAACCTGGTCGTCCTCAACGTCCGTCCTGCCGGCGCTCAGCAGAAGGGCTTCCTCTCTCTGAAGCGCACGCCCCGGCCCAACGTGAAGAAGGACGAACTCGTCGTCTTCAC
Organism: Planctomycetota bacterium; assembly: GCA_039714635.1. GTDB lineage: Bacteria > Planctomycetota > JAJSAM01 > JAJSAM01 > JAJSAM01 > JBDLIY01. The sequence continues at coordinate 4,239 of JBDLIY010000184.1, read as the reverse complement.
GCGACAGCTGTCCACGATGATCTCCGCCGGTATCCCTCTGCTCGAGGGCCTGGAGATCCTCCACGAGCAGACGACGAACCCGGGGTTTGCCTACTGCCTCGACTGCATCATCGAGGACATCCGGGGCGGAAGCGACCTGTCCGCGTCCATGGAGAAGTTCCCGAAGGTCTTCACGAACATCTTCGTCTCGATGATCAAGGCCGGTGAGGTCTCCGGCCAGCTGGACGAGATCCTCGTCCGCCTGGCGGAGTACCTCGAAGCGGCGGCGAAGCTGAAGCGCGAAATCCGCTCGGCGATGACCTATCCGGTCGTCTCCCTGGTCCTGGTCCTCGGCATCACGGCCTTCCTGATGCTCGGCATCGTCCCGAAGTTCCAGGACGTCTTCATCTCCCTGGATATCCCGCTGCCGGGTCTCACGAGGTTCGTGCTGAACCTGTCTCTGGGGATCAAGGCCAACCTGCTGCCGGTCCTGGGCGGCGTCGCCGGTGTCGTGGCGCTCGTCGTCGGCTGGCGCGGCACGAAGAAGGGCCGCTACCAGTGGGACTGGATGATGCTGCACCTGCCCGTGTTCGGCACCCTGTTCCAGAAGGTCGCCCTGTCGCGGTTCAGCCGCACCTTCTCGACGCTGATCAAGTCCGGCGTGCCGATCCTCGGCGCCCTGGAGATCGTGTCGAAAACCGCCGGCAACGAGGTGATCTCGAAGGCGATCGACTCGGCCCGTGAAAATGTCCGCCAGGGTGACACGCTCTCCGAGCCGCTCTCCGAGAGTCCGGTCTTCCCGCCGATGGTGACGAAGATGATCGGCATCGGCGAGAAGTCAGGTTCGCTGGAGCTCCTCCTCGAGAAGATCTCGGTCTTCTACGACGAGCAGGTCTCCGCGGCCGTCAAGTCGCTGACCAGCATGATCGAGCCGCTGATGATCGGCACGATGGGCGTGATGGTGGGCGGAATCGTCCTCGCCGTCTTCCTGCCGATCTTCGAGCTCCAGAAGAAGCTCGCTTCCGGCTGATGGTGGAATGGCGATGACTTCGGAAACCTGTCGGCGGGTGGCGCTCTACGCGATCGGAGTCTTGGTCCTCGCGGGCCTCGGCTACTTCGGCTTCGTCTACGAGGCGGAGCCGGATCTCGGCCAGCTCGTCGCGTCCGCGGAAGTCTGCGCGAAGATCGGGTCGTCCGATGACGGCATCCAGTGGGCGGAGCGCGGTCTGAAGATCGACCCCGACCACCGCTACCTTCACATCATCCTGGCCCGCTGCTACGAGCGGAAGGACGACCCCGACCGCGCCGCCGGGTACTACGCGAGGGCCGTCGAACTCTCCGCGGAGGACGACCCGCAGCGGGAGATCCTCGCCCTGCACCGCGCGGAGGCCCTTTCGGCTGCCGGCCACGCCGATGACGCGGTCGCGGCCGCGACGGCCGTCACGCGGTCCTCCCCGGACCTCCTCGCCGCCTGGTACGTCCTCGGACGCCTGCATCTGCAGGCCTCGGAGTACGACCAGGCGGAGGCCGCGTTCGACGCGGCGTCCGAGCGGGCGCGTGGGGAATTCGAGCCGGTCGCCCTGCTCGCGGCGACGGCGGAGAAGCGCGGGGACGAGGACCGGGCTCTCGAGCTGTACCGGAAGGCGGAGCTCCTCATCTCCACACCGAGCGGGGATGCGTCCTCGGAGATTCTCGCCACTCCGGAAGCTCCGGAGACCCAGGTTCGCCGGTCGGAACTCAGGGCCGTCGTCCTCAAGCACGCCGAGATCCTGCTCGCCCTGGCCCGGCTCCAGGCGGCGCGGGGCGAGGATGAGAAATCGGTGGAGCGACTCGAAGCCGCGGCCCGCCTGCAACCCGGGCTCGTGAAGAAGGTCCTTCGCACGGAGCCGCTCTTCGCTCCCTTCCGGGAGTCCGAGCATCTCCGCGCGGTCCTGGCCGGCGAAAAAAGCGTCGAGAAAGGTCTCAAGCCGCTCGACGCGGCTGGCCGATGAGGGCCTGACCGGAGGGAGTTCACAGCAGTTCGTGACGGGTAGCCCTCGGGTCGAAAAGCAGGACTCAGGAAATCTCGGGGACGGCCGGCCCCGGTAACCGGCCTGGAGTTGAAAAAGGGAAGAGGGGGGACGTGGGCCGTCCCTGACAGGGCCCGAGAGAGAACTTCGAAGTTTTTCCGCAGGAGAGAAGAGACATGAAGAAGCAGGCTGGTTTCACTCTGATCGAGCTCATGATCGTGGTGGCTATCATCGCGATCATCGCTGCGATCGCTATCCCGAACCTCCTGAGCGCCCGGCTGAACGCGAACGAGACGGCCGCGATCGCCACGCTCAGGAACATCTCCTCCGCGCAGGCGCAGTTCCAGGCCGGCGCGAAGGGTGACATGGACCTTGACGGCACGGGCGAGTTCGGTGGTTTCCTCGAGCTGTCCGGCGCCACCGACGTGCGCGGCGTCGTCGCGGTCGGCCGCCTGAACCCGCCGGTCCTCTCCGGTGCGTTCCGCACGGTTGGCGACGCGACCACGGGCGTCAACGGAGCGGTGAGCCGCTCTGGGTACTTCTTCCAGATCTACCTTCCGGATGTCGCCGGCGCCGGCCTCTGCCCGGACACCGCGGGCTTCGTCTACACCACGCTGGACTCCGACCTCGCCGAGACCACCTGGTGCTGCTACGCCTGGCCGGTCAACTACGGCAACTCCGGCAACCGGACGTTCCACGTCAACCAGACGGGCGACGTGACCTCGACCGAGAACCCGACGACCCCGTACGGTGGGAACAACACGACGGGCCTGGTTCCGAACTTCGACGCGGCTTTCGACGCGACGGACACGAACAGCCTCGGCACGATCACCGGTCTCACGGCCGTCGGCGTGCTTGGCAACGACAACAACATCTGGCGTCAGGTCAACTAGTAGCAACTGACCGACGAACCAGAGACAGAAGACGGAAGCAAGGGCGGGACGCGAGTCCCGCCCTTGCGATTCTCAGCTCCGCCTCGGCACGATGAACGTCAGCGCGGTGACCAGGCACTCCGTCGCCAGCGTCGCAACGGCCGCGCCCGCGGCGCCCCAGGTCGGGATCAACGCCAGGTCGAGCACGAGGTTCGCGGCGAGCCCCGCCCCCATGATCCGCGCGTAGACCCGCTCGCCGTCCCGGGCCACCAGCCGCATGAGCCGCGGCGCCGCCAGGGCACTCACCGGGATCGTCAGGGCGAGGAGCAGAAGGACCGTCTCCGCCCCCGCGTACGCCGGCCCGAACAGTCGCGAGAGGATCGCTCCGCGTCCGACGACGAGAACCCCGGCGGCCACGAGTCCTCCGGCCGCGAGAAGGCGGACGGTGAGACGGTACGTCCGGCGCCCCCCGGTCTCCCGCGAGAGCACCGGGAACGCGGCGGCCAGGAGCGGCCCCTGGAGCAGAAGCACCGCCTCGACGATGGAGAACGGCGCCGAGTAGAGCCCGACCTCCCCCTCACCCCGCAGGATCCCCAGCAGGACCAGGTCCAGCCGGAAGTAGATCGTCCAGAGGACCGTCCCCAGGCCGATCGGCAGCGCCCGACGCAGGACCGGCAGACAGCCGCGAACGATCGGACGGAGTCGTCCGGGAAGGCCGGGGCGGAGGAGGAGGACGAGGGGGATCGCCCACGCGACCGCCAGGGCGGCGAAGACGTGGACCCCCGCTCCGAGCGCCATCGCCACGAAGCCGGACAGGACGAACCCCGCGCGCGTGACGACCGTCGCCGCCGCCGGGCGGACCATGCGCTCCCGGCCGCGGTGGGCGGCGGCCAGGATCTCCCCCGGCGCGAGGATCGCCTGGGTGCCGAGGAGGATCGCCGTCAGGGACAGGACCGCGGGCGAGTCGCCGGTGACGAAGAGGAGCAGCAGCGCCAGGCCGCCCGTCGGGAGGAGGAGCAGCAGCCGGGCCGACATCGCCGGCCCCGCCACGTCGAACGGCGAGCCCGGCCGGCGGGCGACCTCCCGCGTGACGAGGGTGGCGAGGCCGAGGTCGGCGAGGACCCCGATGACCATCGCGACGGCCATGGCAAAGGACCAGGCCCCGAAGAGTTCCCGTCCCAGGTAGCCGGCGAGCGCCACCCGGAAGGCCGCCGTGAGCAGTCGCCCGGCCACGTCGCTGACGAGCAGCGCGACGGAGTTCCTGCCGAAACGTCGGAGGGTCTCGTCTGGCCGGTCAGGCATCCCGGTACACCTCGAGGGTCTCGCGGGCGGTCCGCTCCCAGGTGAACTCACCCGCCCGGCCGACCCCGCGCCCGCTC
>JBDLIY010000183.1:0-7710 GCA_039714635.1 Planctomycetota bacterium | reverse complement strand
TAGTACCGTTCCGGCGAAGCGTCATCCTCCGTCGGCTCGTTCATCACCCCCCACAGGTGCTCGGCGAGGACACTCCCCACGGCATGCAGCGCGTCATGTCGATCCAGCCCCTCGGCCATGAGCCGGTCAAGGGTTTGCCGGACATCCTCATCCTGCATGGCCAGTTGATTCTCGACGATGACGTGAATCACCGCGTGAAGCGTCACGTTGTCCAACTCGACGCGCTCATCCTCGTGCCGCAGCTCCACCAGGGCGATGCGCTCCTGCTCGTCCATCGCGAGCCAGGCTTCCGGATCGGGAGTTCTCAGCGGATGGTAGGTCTCCAGGGAATCCTCCATGCAGGGTTCGCCCTGCCGCGATACGGCCATGGGAACGCCCTCGAGGAGGAGTGTCCTCGGGACGTACGAGCCCGATCAGTCGCGTTCGCCCTTCAGGACCACCTGGAAGGAGCCCTTCACGTCCTCGCCCTCGTGCTCGCCTTCATTCACCGTGCCGGTGAACTTGATCTTCAGCTTGAAGGAGCACTTGTTGTACTTCCCGTTGACGTTGAGCTTCCCCTTGACCTTGAAATCGTCGTAGGTCACGCCCATGTAGTCCAGCTGCCGGCCCTTCTGGTTCCAGTCGTCGAGGTACGCGTCCAGCTTCGACATGAAGCTCTCGACCTCCTCCTTCTCGACGGCGACGACGTTCGCCTTGCGATCCGACTTCCCTTCGACGTCCGCCTCGAAGTTGGGAGCCCCGAGCGCCGTGCCGATCTGCAACTGGATCTTCGTCCCGAGCGACGAGTCGAAGTAGATCGGGTCGTCCCAGGTCTTCAAACGCGTCTTGAACTTCCCGGTCCCGGGGACCTTTACGTCGTACTTGAAGGTGAGCTTCGTCCCCATCCACTTCGCCTGGTAGGCGTCCGCGATGGGGAGGAACGTGAAGATCAGCACGAGGATCGTGCCGAGGAGCAGGGTTTTCCGCATGAGAGGCCTCCCGTTGGCTGCTCGTGAAAGCGCCCGGGGCGGTGCCCGCACCACGGGCGTACGCTGAGTCTAGCGCGGCGCACACCCCGACGGAAGGGCCGGCGGGGAATCGCTCCCCCCCACTCCCTCCACAAGGCGGCTCGATGCGATGTCGCGGGCAGTTTGACCAAGCGTCGGTCGGGGGATAGCCTTCCCATTCGGTGACTTCATTCACTTCCTCGAGGAACAAAGGAAAGCGCCCATGCTCAGGATGCTGTTCGTCTCCCTCTGCCTGCTGGCCCTGGCGGTCCCGGCCGCGGCGGACACTCTCAGGGTTCCGAAGGACTACGACACGATTCAGGACGCGGTCCATGCCGCCGACGACGGGGACGTCATCAAGATCAGCAAGGGGACGTACCCGGAGACGGTCAGGATCAGCGGGGCCCTGGGCCTCACGCTGAAAGCCGCGGGCCAGGTCGTCATCGACGGCGAAGGGGTCCGGCAGGCGCTCGACATCGAGGACTCCGTCCACATCACCGTGGTCGGCGTGACGGTCCTGGCGGGGACGGGCCACGGCATCCGGATCGTCGAGTCGGCGGACGTGACGATCACGAAGTGCCGCATCGAGAGCTGCGTCGACAGCGGGGTCTGGATCCGGAACTCCGCTCGCGTCACGGTGTCGAAGTGCCGGGTCGCGGAGTGCGGGGAGGTCGGCGTGGAGATCAGCGACTACCAGGGAGAGTCGACGGACTGTACTCTCACGAAGAACCGCATCGCCGATGTCGACCGTGAAGGCATCTGGACGGAGGGCGAGGGCCACGACGTCTCGAAGAACCGGATCTCCGGCACGGGTGAAGACGGCATCCGGGTCAGGAACGGACCGTGCACAATCGTGAAGAACAGGATCACGGAGCCGGGCGTGGACGGGATCCTGGTCCATGGCGACGGGAACGTCGTCGAGAAGAACAAGATCAAGGACGCCGGCGGCGACGGGATCGACTGCGACGGTGACGACGGCCGGATCCTGAAGAACACGATCAAGGTGACGACAAAGGCGGGCATCCGCATCGGCATCTGCAACAACTGCGAGATCGTATCCAACAAGATCACCTCGCCCGGGGACAACGGCATCGACGTCAGCGGCTCTCCCTCCCTGATCATGAGGAACACGGTGAAGGGCTGCGAGTACATCGGCTACCGCCTGCGCTCCGGGGGCAACGAGATCATCCGGAACAAGGCGAAGAAGTGCCACGTGGACGTGGTCGACGACTACCCGGAGACCAGCCTGTACTCGAAGAACAGCTTCGACGCACCGACGCCGACGCAGATCTAGACGAATCCGATCCTCCGCGACCGGCCGGCGATGTCCGCCGGCCGCGATTTCCGGTTCCCCTCAGGTCGGAAGTCCCCCGACACTGTCAATGGGATGGGGGAAGTGCAAGTCGAAAGTCCGTCCCGCGTCAGCGACCCTGAGTTGAGGACGCAGATCCCGATGGAGCCAGACTCCACGTGATCCTCGGGTCATCTACGCTCACCAGGCGCAGCCCAGGCTGTGGATAAGTGAGTATCACATTGCCCTTCTCTGCAACCAGCTCCTTGCCGTATGCGATCGAATTGGGCGCCTTTCTGATGTAGAGGATCTGGGCATCACCTCCGGTGCTCGTCACCATGGCCGATGGAAGATCCATCACGACCATGACCGGGACGGCAGTCCTGATCTGAAGATCCAGGGACTCGCTTTCCAGCATCCTGAAGCGTTTCAGTTCCGACACCCGCCCCTCGGAGATCATCTGAAGGCTATAAGCTCCAGGCCGAAGTTCCAACCAGCCGACGGGGCCGTCCATGCCGTTGAACGCAACAAGCCTGCCCTCGGAATCCCAAACATAGAGGAAAGCACCCGCAAGCTCACCAACCCCAAGAAACTGGTAATTCAGCCGGGGCAACGGTTTCAACCAGACCCGCAAGACTTGCTCCTCCGAGGAGAGCATGATCTCCTTCTCAGCCAAGCCGACTCCCTGAGCCTGCACCTCAATTCGATGACGACCCTCTCCGAGACGGTCGTCGACAACAACCTCGCCCTCACTGAGACCCCGCTGGGTCACGCCCGCATAGGCCTGTTCTTCACCCGAACGGAAGACCCGCACGGAAACAACATCCTCAGGACGGTTAGTCCAATTCTCAATGATGACTCGAAGAGTGAGAGATGGCTGCAATTCGATCAGCGCGTCTTCCATTCCGGCAATGACCTTGACCTCCGTCCACGCATAGCCCAAGCGCTTCAGAGTGAGCGTGAACTCTCCCTCCAGGAGACCACTGATAGAGAACCTGCCAGACTTGTCGGTCAGAGCATCACACTCAACGCGCCCAACAACTCCTGACTCTTGTCGACCGGGGTACCGCCATGTTTCGCCAGTAGTGACGCTGCCGGGATGCAGCGTCAGCTTGACGAAGTCGAGCCTCTCGCCGCTCCTGGAATCAACAACTCTGCCGGATATCCATCGACCGCGTGAAAGGACAAAGTCAGTGCTAAGAGGATCCCTGGTGACTTCGATCACTTCAAGGGCAGGGAGGTATCCGCGTGCGACGACCCCCAATTGATGAGTCCCGAATGACCGTGGAGCGAGCCTGCAAGCGCCGAGGTTGTCTGTTACACCATGTGGCGTCAAACCGGTCAAGTGATTCGAACCAGCCTGCCCTCTTCGTAGCAGGTACACTTCAGCCCGAGGGATCGGATGTTCGTCCTCATCAAGGACACCAACGCTGATCTCGGGCGGCTGCTCACCGATTGATGTTGGGTCGTACGCAGGGCCCAATCGATCGCGGTCGGAGGAGCGTTCGGAAGTCCGGGCTGGCACACCTGGAGAGACTTGACTCCCCAAGTCGCTCCCGCCTTGCAGGTCCGCACAGGGACGACAGGGAGGAGTGTCGTGAGCGGGCTTGATGATGAGATGCAGTACAGTGGCAAGGGCGAGGACGGCAACCGAGATGACGATCAGTCGCGTAGGCGATGGGCGAGCAACTCGTACCACGACCTGGCTCCCTATCAAGTCCGTGCATGGTAGTCAAGACAGCGGGCCACGCATCCGCGGCGGAAGTCGAAAACGACCCAGCCGCGGATGGGTGGCCCTGACCAATGTGTGCATCATCAAGGAAACGGATTGCAGTTGGTCGAGTCGATGGTCTCCTTGCGAATCCCGTTGTGCGTCCAGTAGGACTGAGACACTCCCGCGGTCTGCTTCAAGGTGGGACCGGATCCAGTGGTCGTGAATGTCACGGTCACTTGGCCTGCTGCAGCCACCGACGGGCCGTTCTTCCGGCCGAAGTCTACAGTAGCTTGGCCTTGTGTCGAGGCCCGGTCGAACGGGCTGGGCGTAGCTGGAGCCCAGGTCACTGCGTGTTCGAACTCCAAGTGCATGTCATTCCTGGGCTGTGCTGCGTTGTTGGTGAACGTATATCCCTGCGACCCTGCGAGGGACGTGACGACGAATACGCCGATCGCCAACAGAAAGACGCCAGCGATGACTGGCCTGAAGTACATATTGCACCCCCTCTCCTGTATGCAAGAAACATGCGCTGTTACAACGACTTGCGCCTGCCGGAGTTTCCGGCGATATCAGTTCAGTCGCCTCCCGACTGGATCGCCGATTTCTCGGTTCCCTACCCGCAGCAACTCCATTACATAGGGGTTTCCGCTCATAGATGAATCGAGGCTTGCAGCGTTCTTGTCACATAGTTGGGACATCCTCGACTCCTCGAAGTCATCGGGATCTCGCTCTTCCACCGGATGACCTGGCCTCCGAAATCGGCGAGGGCTACAGGCTCTCCCGGCCCGTTTCGGAGCTCGCTCTCGACATGGGGATCCGCGCCAACCGCGTCAGCCGGCTGAGTATGAAGCTCCTCGGTCCCGTGGAGAAGCTGCTTTCCCGGGCATCCACTCGGGGGCGGAAGAAGAAGAGGAAGTCGTTGAAGAGGGAACTCCGGGTCCTCCTCCGCACCGAGGCTCTCCTCGACGTGTCTCGCGAGGTGATCCGGCTGGGCGGGGTGAAGAAACGAAGAGCCCAGGACTTCCTGATCGCGGCCCGCGATCGGCTCAAAGACTAGCAGGGGATCTCGTCCACTGACTTCTGCCAGACGCTCGGCCTTTGGTAGCGGACCGTGAGGTACTGGGCAAAGCGGGCCTTGCCGAAGCCGGAGGAGGTGCCGGAGTCACCGCCCGAGCCGGGAAACCGGAGGGTCGGCGGTTTCGACCTCGCGGCCACCCTCCCCGGCCTCCAGGCCATGTGTGACACGACGAGCCTCTCGCTGTTCGGCGTGCCCTTGAAGGTCGTCGCCCTCCAGGACCCTGGCGCTCGCCACGAACGGCCCTGGGAGGACTTCGCCGTCGACACCGAGGAGAACCACCAGGTCGTCATCGATGTCGTCATGGCGGCTCTGGCGGGAAAGCCCGGGACCCAGGCCATCTTTGACCAGGGGACGCCCTACATGTAGGTGGGGTTTGTTGGACGCTTACGGTTTCCAGCGAGTCTTCTGGTTCCGCACTGCCCTGCGCCACAAGGTGATACACTTGATTCCGGTGGAGGTGCATGGTGAGGTTCTCGCGTGGAGAGAACGAACGTCAAGAAGGAGACCGGAGACCTCAAGAAGAATGGACAAGGTGGAAGGTACTGCTCCCTTGGATTGAGCGGAGGGCACGGCTTGAGGGCCAGCGAGTTGGCTTGTCTCCGGCTGGATGCGATGAAGTGTATGGGCGGGCGCTCCTTGAGCTCGCAAAACAAGGCCGAGAATCGGAGTCCCTTGAGCCGCCAAGCAGACTATTGAGGGCGAGGGCGCTGGATGTAGCCCGGGTTCAGAAGTGGCGCACACATTGGCTTGATGAGGGGCATACAGAACCAGCGACGACGTCCCGGACATCTGAAGCTGAGCTCCAGGATGCCGAGGACAGAGGGTGTCTGTATCAGGGCCTCTGCAGCTTGTCTGCGGGGGACGTGCGTCTGCTGATTGAACGTTTCTGGTGTAATCTGACATACCGTGAAGTTGCCGCAGTCGAGCGCTTGATCCATCCCGAGACGGCACGGCGCCGACTGCGCCGTGCGCTTGAGCACTTGCGCGCTGAGATGGTCCTGCGATCGCGTCCGCCGGCGGTGGATACCGCCCCCCTCGCGGAGGACTTCCAGCCCTGGGCGCGAGCTCAACTGGCAGGTCGGTGCCATCTGTGTCCTCGAAGGGCACGCTCACGCTGCGACTGGCGTTAGTTAGTCCTGGCAGTCGGGTGGGCCGAGGCCTCACGCCCTGCGCTCCCCCGCCGCTTGGGCTCCTCCCACGCAACGGAGTATGTGTGCTCCCTTCTCCCTCCAGCCCCGGAGTCCCGCATGAGAACCGCCGCCGTCGTCCTCGTCGTCCTGCTCGCCCTCACCGCGCCGGCCTCCCCCGCCGCGCCGGCCGACACCGACCTATCCTCGGCTCTCGCGGCCCGGTTCGACGCCGGGAAGGACCTCGAGAAGACGCGGAAGTACCTCGCGCGCGTGGGGAAGATCTTCGACCTCGCGACGAGTCGCAAGGTCCACCAGGACGTCTCCCTCCACGAACCCGTCCTTCGCGAGGCGGCGGCGACGATCCGGCGGGACGCCCTCGCGGGGACGTTCGGCCTGCTCGACGTGAGGCTCCCGGCCAGAGAGAAGGTCCATCCCGGACGGACTCTGGACGCGATCCTCGACCACGTCGAGGCCGAACTCGGGAGAGCGGAGGAGGACCGCCGGAAGGCCTTCGCGAAGCTCTCCGCCGAGGAGCGGACCCACGTCCTCGCCCAGGCCCCGAAGCTCCTCGACGCCATGGAGAAGCACATCTACCTGGACCTGTCTCCGGCGAGCCTCGCGGGGAACGTACGGCTCCTCCAGATCGCGAAGAAGGTGGACTACGCGGCCCTCGCGAGTTGTGCGCTCCGGGCGGCCGCGACGGTCTCGCCGGGGGTCCTCGATGCGCTCGAGAAGGCCGTCGAAGCGGACGACAAGCTCGACCCGCAGGCCCGGACGGTCGCCGAGAGAGAAACTCCCCACGGGAAGCTCGTCGTCGCCGGCCGCGGGGACGACCGGCACCGCGGAACGCGGATCAAGGGCCGCAAGCGGGTCCCGGAGACGAAAATCGCCTGGCTCGTCGACCTGGGGGGCGACGACGTCTACACGCGGTCCGCCGGCGGCGCGCGGGACGGGCTCTCGGTCTTCGCCGATCTCGGAGGCGACGACGTCTACGACACCTGGGAGGACTTCACCCAGGCCTGCGGCCTGCTCGGCGTGGGGATCCTCGTCGACCGGGCGGGGAACGACACCTACACCGCCGACGAGGCCGCCCAGGGCGCGGGCTTCTTCGGCGCGGGGCTGCTGATCGACATGGCGGGCGACGACCGCTACCGGGCGCTCAGACACTCCCAGGGCTTCGCCGCGTGGGGCGTGGGCGCGCTCTGCGACCGGGCGGGGAACGACCGCTACCAGGCGCTCGAGTTCGCCCAGGCGACGGCGTTCAGTCACGCCGTGGCCGTGCTCGACGACCGGGCGGGCGACGACGACTACCTCGTGAAGGGCCCCCGCCCCACCAACTACGGCGACGGCGGCCTGGTGGACAGCTTCGGGCAGGGCTCGGCCCTGGGCTTCCGCAAGCCGACCGGGCAGATCTACGCGCCCGGCGGCATCGCGCTGTTTCTGGACGGCGGCGGCCGGGACCGGCTCGAGGCGGGCCACTTCTCCCAGGGCGCCGGCTACGTCTTCGGCTG
>JBDLIY010000182.1:0-7716 GCA_039714635.1 Planctomycetota bacterium | reverse complement strand
TCGTCGTCGCACATGGAGATCCGGCACTTCGAGACGGTGCTGTCTTCTGTCGGCACCTCCAGCTCGCCCTGTGCAGCGGACAGTGAAATCCCGTTGACGCCGCAGTTCGCGATGCGGCACTTCGTGATCGTCACGAGAGTGCAGTCGCTCGTGGCGATGCCGTCCTTCGTCGCGCCGTCGATCCGGCACTTCTCGATCGTGACGTCGTCCGAGCCCGTCACGACGATTCCCCGTTCCTGCGGCGACTGGAATCGGAAGCCCTTGATGGTGATGCCGACGCACTCGTCGACGGTGAACCCGACGAAAGCCGCCCCGGCGACGATGCTCGGGCCTCCCGCCCCGATGATCGTGAGATTCGTCTTGTCCTGGATGTGGACCGGCGTGGTCCATGTCCCTTTCTTCACCTTGATGACGTCGCCGTCTCCCGCCGCGTCGACGGCGGCCTGGATCGTGTCGAAGTCCTTCGGCACGAGGAGTGTGTCGGCGGACGCGGTGGTCGCGAGGACCGCGAGGATCGCGGTCGCGATGAATGCCCTCTTCATGGCACCCCTCCTTTCCGCCTGCGAGTGTAGGCGGTCGAGCCGGAGGTTTCACGTCCGGATCCGATTTGGCGGCCTGCTAGGATCGGGGCGGATCGGAGGTGGAAGGATGGTCAGAATCGCCGGTTTCTCCCTATATTCATGGTTGAAGAAACGGCGTCGACGAACCGCCAACTGCTAATCGGGGTCTGACCCCGATTAGCAGAATGAGCGCGCCCGCTCGTCGAGACCGTCCAGATATCCGGCGAAGTGCTGGCCCCACTGCGTTTCGTACCACTCCTCGACCCGCTTGCGGCCGATCATCGGGTACCAGACCGCGTCGTGGTACAGCGCCGAGCCCAGCACGAAGAAGTGCAGCAGCGGCGTCCGGAAGAAGAAGCTCTGCAGCGCGTGGAGCGGGCCGAACCAGACCAGGCGGCCGAAGCGGGCGACCATGTTCCCGCCCACCTCGAAGTTCCAGTTCTCCTTCGCCACCTCGGGGTCGCCGACGACCTCGATGTCCCGCGGGTCACCCACGCCCAGGCCCAGCTCATGGGCGATCCGGATGTACTCCAGACTCATCGGGTCGAAGCCCATCATCTTCGCGGCGACGGCGTCGATCGCCACCTGGTCGCCGGAGGCGAGGATCACGTTCTTCTCGACCGGGGACATCGTCCGGGGCCCGGCGCCGTTGCCCGCCGTCGTGCCGTCCATCACCGCGAACAGCCCCGCGTGGATCTCCTTCTGGATGATGAGCAGGTCCACGAGGGTCTTGTGGATCACGTCGTGCGTCCAGTGGCGGCGGCGGTTCAGCAGGCCGCCGAACGCGTTCTTCATCGACCCCGTCGTGGTCGTGTAGATGTGACACTTCACCGTCGGCTGGTGGACGATGTTCTTGCCGAGGAAGTAGTCCGGGATCCGGAAGCCTTCCGGGAAGATCCCGTCCAGCGTCAGCAGCGGGCGCTTCGGCTTGAAGTGGATCCACTCCATGTCCTGCGGCCGGAAGTTGTAGAGGACGGGGATGCCGTAGGCCTTCAGCACCGGCTCGAGGCGGTTCAGGCGCTCGCCCTTCTCCGCCTGGGTGACGACCGTCTCGTTCTGGACGCAGACGAGGTCCTCGTAGCCGCGGCCGCGGAGCGAACGGATCGTCCCCTCCATCTGCCACGGGGTCGTGTTGGCGCCCGGAAACATCAGGTGCCAGGAGATGTTGTCCTTGAGGATCGTCGTCGCGCCCGGGTCGAGGGCCTGCTCGACGCCGGCGAGGCCGAACAGCCGGTCGTGGTCTTCGAGCACACGGTCCGGGCTGGTCCGGATCAGGGCTACCTTCGCCTTGGACATGGCAATCTTCCTTCCGTATTCCGACCAGAGTATCCGCGCGGTTCACGCGCCGGGAGAAGTGGCCCGGGGCGGCGGCATTGCTACGATGTCCGTTTCCCTTCCCGGGAGAGTGGTCCGATGGGTGCCGACAGGATCGCCGTCGTGGCTTTCGGGGGGAACGCCCTGATCCTCAAGGGCGAACCCGGCCACGAACAAGACCAGATTCGCCACGCCGAAGCGCTGGCCGACAGCCTGCTGAAGTTCCTGGAGCGCGGGTACCGCCTCCTCCTCGTCCACGGCAATGGTCCCCAGGTCGGGAACGCGCTGATCCGGGTGGAGGAGTCCAGCCCCAAGGTGCCGGGCCTGGCCCTCGACTCGTGCGTCGCGCAGACCGAAGGCTCGATCGGCTACTTCCTGGAACTCGCCATCCGCAACGCCTGCGAGCGCGAGAACTTCCCGGCCGAGGTGGCTTCGGTCCTGACGACGGTACTCGTCGACGCCGACGACCCGCGGATCAAGAGCCCGAGCAAGCCCGTCGGGCCGTTCTACACACGCTACCGCGCCGACTACCTCGTTCGGATGTTCGACTGGGACCTGGTGGACGATGCCGGGCGCGGCTACCGGCGGGTCGTCGCCTCTCCGAAGCCGGTCCGGGTGATGAACGACACGCTCGTGAAGACGCTCCTGACCCAGGCCCACGTGGTCGTGGCCGGGGGAGGCGGCGGGATCCCGGTGACCAGGAAGGACGGCAAGCTCATCGGCGTCGAGGCGGTCATCGACAAGGACTACACGGCCGCCCTGCTGGCGAAGGCGGTGGACGCCGACCTCTTCATGATCCTGACCGCGGTGGACCACGTCTCGCTCGACTTCGGGAAGCCTGCCGAGAAGCGGATCGGCACCGCGACCGTCTCCGAGGCGGAGCGGTGGCTCGGCGAAGGGCAGTTCCCTCCGGGCTCGATGGGTCCGAAGATCGACGCGTCGATCGACTTCGCCCGGGAGCAGGGTGGCACGGTCCTCATTACATCAGTGGACGCCCTCCCCGACGCGCTCGAGGAGAGGGCGGGAACGCGAATCGTCCCCGACGGGGACTCGGAGATCACGGAATGAACCACACCGACTACATCAGCATCCACGACCTCTCCGCCTCCGAGGTGGACGAGGTCCTCACGCTCGCGGACGAGATGAAGTCCGACGTCGCGAAGTTCCGGGGCTCGATGGAGGGCAGGACCCTCGCGCTCCTCTTCGAGAAGCCGTCGCTGCGCACGCGGACCACGTTCGAGGTGGCGATGACGAAGCTCTCCGGGGCCTCGATCTACCTCGCACCTTCCGACGTGGGCCTCGGCAAGCGCGAGACCACCGCGGACATCGCGAGAAACCTCGAGCGCTGGGTCGACGTGATCACCGCCCGCACCTTCCTCCACAAGACCGTGACGGACCTCGCCCAGTACGCGAAAGTCCCCGTCATCAACGCCCTGACCGACCGCCTGCACCCCTGCCAGGCGCTCGCCGACTACATGACGATGCGCGAACATCTGAAGGACCTCGGCGGCAAGCGCATCGCCTACATCGGGGACGGCAACAACGTCGCCCACTCGCTGCTGCTCGGCGGCCCGAAGGTCGGGATGGACGTCACCGTCATCACGCCGGAAGGCTTCGAGCCCCTCGGCGAGATCATGGACGCGGCGAAGATGGCCGCGGCCGACGCGGGAACGAAGGTCGAGACGACGACCTCCCTCGACGCGGTCGACGGTGCGAACGCGGTCTACACCGACGTCTGGGCCTCGATGGGGCAGGAGTCGGAGGCGGACGAGCGCGCGCGGATCTTTGCGCCCTACCAGGTCAACGGTGAGCTGATGGCCCGCACGGCCGAGGGCGCCCTGTTCCTGCACTGCCTGCCCGCGCACCGCGGGGACGAGGTGACGGACGAGGTCGCCGACGCGCCCTACTCGGTTATTTTCGACGAGGCGGAGAACCGCCTCTGGACCCAGATGGCGGTGATCTACCTGCTCGCCGCCGGGAAGTAGTCACAGGAGCGGAACCCGGAGCGGAAGACATGGATCGGGAAGTCCTGGAAGTCGATGTGCTGTTCGTCGGTGGTGGGCCGGCGAACCTCGCGTGCGCCCTTCACATCGCGAAGCTGTTCGAGGAGGACGGCGGGTTCGACGAGACCCTCTCGGTCCTGATCGAGAAGGGCGGTGAGATCGGATCGCACGCGATCTCCGGCGCCGTCATGGACCCGCGCGGAATCCGCGAGCTGATCCCGGACTTCCTCGAGAAGGACTGCCCGGTGGAGGCGGAGGTCGGCGACGACGACATCTGGTACCTCGGGAAGAAGGGCAAGCTCAGCGCGTTCTGGCACCCGAAGCCCCTCCGGAACCACGGCAACTACGTCGTCTCCCTCGGCGAACTGACGCGGTGGATGGGCGGTCTCGTCGAGGAGACCGGCCGCGTCGAGGTCTTCCCGGAGTTCCCCGGATCCGAGCTGCTGATCGAGGACGGGAAGGTCGTCGGCGTTCGCACCGGCGACCGCGGGATCGACCGCCACGGCGAGAAGAAGCCGACCTACGAGCCGGGCATCGACATCCGGGCGAAGGTCACCGTGCTGGGGGAGGGCGCCCACGGCTCCCTCGCCAAGCAGCTGATCCGTGAGTTCGATCTCGGCGGGAAGAACCCGCAGGTCTACGCCCTGGGCGTCAAGGAGCTGTGGCAGATGCCCGAGGGCGCCGTGCCCCCGGGCCGCGTCTACCACACGCTCGGCTGGCCGCTCCCGGCGAAGACGTTCGGCGGTGGCTTCATCTACGGCATGAAGGGCGACGTCTGGGACGTCGGCTTCGTGACCGGCCTAGACTACGAGGACCCGCACACCGATCCCCACGGCCTCTTCCAGGCGTTCAAGACGCACCCGGCCATCGCCCCGCTCCTCGAGGGCGGCAAGATGATCCAGTACGGCGCGAAGACGATCCCCGAGGGCGGCTGGTTCTCGCGCCCGAAGAGCCACGTCCCCGGCGCGCTCCTGATCGGCGACACCGGCGGGAACCTGAACCCGCTCCGTCTGAAGGGCATCCACACGGCGATGAAGACGGGGATGCTCGCGGCGGAGACGATCCTCGCGGCGCTCAAGGAGGACGACTTCTCCGACGCGTCGCTCGGGCGGTTCGAGGAGAAGGTCTGTGACTCCTGGGTGTACGACGAGCTCTGGGCGAGCCGCAACATCCACCAGGGCTTCGAGAAGGGGCGCAAGCGCGGCCTCTTCAGCGCCTGGTGGCAGATCGTCACCGGCGGGAAGTTCGGGGGCGACAAGTTGGACATGGAGCCCGGCCACGAGCGGATGCAGACGGTCGCCGAGGCTCACGGCCCGAACGCGGCGCCTTTCGAGCGCGCGAAGTACGACGGCGAGAAGACCTTCAACCGGCTGGACGACGTCTACGCCTCGGGTACGAAGCACGAGGAAGACCAGCCGCCGCACCTCGTCGTCACGGACCCGGACATCTGCCGGACGAAGTGCGCCGAGGAGTACGACAACCCCTGCACGCGTTTCTGCCCGGCCGAGGTCTACGAGATGGAGGAGGATCCGGAGCGCGGCGGGATGCGGCTTCGGATCAACGCGGGCAACTGCGTCCACTGCAAGACCTGCGACATCATGGACCCGTACCAGATCATCGACTGGACGGTCCCCGAGGGCGGCGGAGGGCCCCGCTACCACCGCCTCTGAGCGGCCGCCGTTCTGCGCCTCCCGAAGGCGCATCCCGATCCCGTAACCAGGGGCGGGGCAGTACGTTCTGCGGTTCGATGTCTATGAGTACCATCCGCGTCAGCGGAGGCGGTCGGCGCCGGGGATGCCCTTCGTCTTCTTCGCCTGCTCCGCGAGGAAACGGTCCGCCCAGTCGGCGTGGCCCGCCTTCCGCTGCGATTCCGCCCGGGCGAGGATCGTGTCGATCGCGTCCGTCAGGAGCTTCGTGAACCGGCGCTTCTCCGCCTCGTCCTTCAGCCGGCCGAGCGCCTTGAAGGCCTTGCCCAGCTCGCCGTCGTCGATCGCGTCCAGCACGCGGCCGTTCGCCCTCGTCCGCTCCGGCAGGCCGGTGATGAGCGGCGCCGAGCGCTCCATCCAGGGCGGCAGGAACTTCTCGGGGTCGAGCCAGTCGCCGAAGCCCGCCTTGACCGGGCGGTAGCCGTAGTTGTGAGTGTCGGAATAGGTCCCCGAGTAGAGCCCGAAGTGAAGGTGGGCGAAGTGCCCGCCGTTCTCGATCGAGTAGCCCATCCCCATCGTGCCGAGAAGCTGCCCGCACCGGACCTTCTCCCCCGGCTTGACGTAGACGGTGTCGCCGCCGTGCATGTTGACGGAGTTGACGAGCATCTTCCCGTCCGGCGAGTGCTGCGTGACGATCAGCGTCCCCATGTCGGACCCGCCGGAGACCAGCCGCACGACGCCGTCCGCGATCGCGTAGTAGCCGGCGCCGTCCAGGCACGCGCCCACGTCCTGGCCGAGATGGTAGTAGGTGCCGTTCCGCCGGAGGTTGGCGAACGGCTGCAGGGAGGTGCCGGAGACCTCCTCTTCGCCCCATCCGAGGATCGGCCCGGTCCACCGCTTCGAGGCGCCGCCCTTGCTCGCCTTCCCTCCGCCGCCCTTCATGGAGCGCTTCGGCGTGAACCCGGGCGCCACCTTCCGCGCGTTGTTCATGCCGGAGAGGAACGGCGTGAGCGTGAGCCCGTCGGGCCCGGTCACGACGACCTCCTCGTACACGCGGTCGACGGGGAGCTTCTTCCGCGTCCGTGCGTGGAGCGCCTCGAGGCACGCCCGGACGTGGGGATCGGTCTCCACGGCGAGGCGCGCCGCGACCTCCTTCGTCGACGGTTTGCCCGCCCAGAGCCTGAGCGCGGTGAGGACGGCCTTCTCCCGCATCCGCGGCGCCTTGTGGGTCGCGAGGGCCCAGGCGCGCCCGACGACTTCCGGCTTGCCGTAGTACTCGAGGGCGTAGAGGGCGCGGTGCTTCACGTGCCAGTCCTCGTGGTCGAGGAGGGCGACGAAGAGCGCGTACAGCTCGGGGTTTCGAAACCGCTTCACCGCCTCGATGTCGGCGAGCCCGCGCTTCGCGACGAAGTCGGCGATGAGCGCGTCCCGGTCGTCCCCGGCGGCGACGATGGCGGCGAGGGCCGGCCGCACGCCCTCGATGAGCTTCGGCCCGGACCCGGCGTTGATGTCGGCGCCCCAGCCGACGGGATCTCCGGCGAAGGCGGCGGTGGCGAGGAGGAGGACGCAGATCGGCCCGACGACGCGAGAGTTCATCCCCCCACGATATGAAACAACGCGTACCGGCGCCGGTTTTTCACATCAGCCCCGGTCGACGCTTCGAGGACGTCGGAGTCCGCCCGACGGTCCGGTTCCCGTGATCCGTTTGCAGAGAGCCACCGAAGAGGTACCTTTCCCCGGCGGAACAGGGCCGCGAAGGGAGCAACGGTGCTGGACCATGGACTGTTCGACGCGCTGGGGAAGATCCACCGGTTCGACGACCTCGAGGGTCTCCTCGACTTCGCCACGCAGGCCGTCGTCGAGCAGGGGGACTGGAAACTCGCGATCGTCACGTACTACCTGCGCGAGGAGCCGTTTTACGGCGCGACCGGCTGCGACCCGGAGTTGAAGGACCGCTTCCGCGAGGGCTTCCACCGGACCTCCCGGGCCGCGCGAGAGAGGAAGCGCGAAGCGATCATGGGGTTCTGCCGGCCCGGCACGAACATCTGCTTCATCCCCGCCGGGGAGGGCCCCCGGACCGGCCACTCCTACGTGCCGGGTGCGGAGGGCGAAGGCACCTGGCATCCCGACGACCGCCTGATGATCATGATCCGGGACTGGCAGGACAACATCATCGGCCTGCTCTCCCTCGAC
>JBDLIY010000181.1:0-7745 GCA_039714635.1 Planctomycetota bacterium | reverse complement strand
GCGTGGAATCGGGCATCGGGAGAGACATGGTCGCCGTCGATGAAGAACATGCCGCCGCGTGGCGGCCGGGCTGGCGCGCGCTCCTCGCGCTCTTCGTCGGCGCCCTCGTCCTGCGCGCGCCCCTCGTCGCCGCGATCGACGTCATCCAGACGGACTCGCCCGGCTACCTTTCGGTCGCGGACTTCTTCGCGCATCCCGGCCGCTACGAGACGACGCCCTGGCGCATCACGACCCCGCTCTATCCGGCGGCCGTCTTCCTCGCCACCGCCGCCACCGGCCTCCCGGTCCTCGCCGCGCGACTCGTGAACGTTCTTCTCGGCGCGCTCGCCGTTCCCCTCCTCGCCGTCCTCCTCGGCCGGACGTTCGGCCGCCGCGCGGCGATCTTCGGATCCCTCCTCGCCGGCGCCACCTACGCGCTCGTTCTCGACTCGGGCACCGCGATGACGGAGCCGCTGTTCCTCGTCGTCTCCCTGCTTCTCACGGGACGGTGCCTGGCCGCCTGGGACCGGGAGAACGGACCGCGTTGGAGCGACGGGCTGCTCGTCGGCGCCTGGCTGGGGCTCGCGTTCCTCACGCGCAGCACGGCGCTGTTTCAGGCGCTGGTGATCCTCCCGTGGCTGCTGCGGATCGTCCTCCGGACGCCGGCGCGCCTCCCGGTCCTCGGGCTGGCGATCGTCGTCTTCGTGCTGATCGGCGCGATCCCGCGCGCCGTGACGGCTTCGCGGGGGGAGCCCCATCCGTCCGCGAGCACGGCGCCGCTCCTCGACGGGACGAACCTCGCCTTCGGCAACCGGGAGGTGAAGAACTACCGCCTGAACGAGGCGGGGACGGAGCGGGAGTTCGAGGAGATCGCGCGCGGCACGACCGTGCTCCGGGAACTGACGGCGAACCCCGCGCTCCTGGCGAAGAAGGTCCTGCTCAACCTGAGGAAGACGGTGAACGAGACGATCCCCGGGCTCTTCCGGCCGGCGGTGATCCTGCTCCTGCCCCTGGCCTTCCTCGGGCTCTTCTTCGCGCGGAGCCGCCGGGAGCGGCGCTTCGTGATCCTGACGCTGCTGCTCACGGCGCCGCTGGTGCTCCTGCTGCCCGTCCTGCAGGTGCGGGAACGGCACTTCTACTCCGTCCTGCCGCTCTGGCTCGGGCTGGCCGGGGTCGCGCTCACCCGGATCCCCGACCGCTTCGGTTCGCCGCGGCTGCGGCCCGTCTGCACCGGCCTCCTGGCGGCGGTGATCGCCCTGAATCTCGGCGCGGTCGGCTACGCCTTCGTCGTGAACCGCGGCGCGGGCAACGTCTATCGCGAGGCGGGAACCTGGCTGGGGTCGAAGCTCCCGGCCGGGAGACAGGGGATCATGGTCCGCAACCCGGAGTTCGTCTCCTGGGCGGGCCACCAGCGATACGAGGTGTTCCCCGCCGAGCCGCTGGAGCGGGTCCTCGCCTACGCGAGACACAAGGGCGTCGCGTATCTCGTTCTCGGCCCGGCGGAGCGGAAGCTGCGGCCCCGGTTCGTGCGCGACCTCGAGGCGGCGGACGGAGTTCCGGAAGGTCTCCGGGAGATCCGCGGGTTCCGCGGCGGACGGGACGGCCCGCTGGTGATCTATGCGATCGAGTGACCGTCCCGATTCCCCGCTCCGGGTCCTGATCGTCGCCGACCGGACCGGCCCGCGCGGCGGCGGCGTCGGCGTCGTCGTGAAAAACCTCTGCGTCGAGTTTCCCGCGGTCGGTGTCACGCCGGCGGTCTTCTCCGCCACGGCGGAGCCCGACGAGAGCGAGTCGGCGGCGGGCGTCCCCGTCTTCCGAACGCGCCTCGGCCGCCCCGGCCTGCGCCCGCGCGAGATCGCCGGGTTCGCCCGCCAGCTCCCGGCGGCGCGGCGGGCGTTCCGAGCGGCGGTCCGCGAGTTCGGACCCGACGTGATCAACGTCCACTTCCTGAACTCCGGCGGCGCGTGGCTCGTCGCGCGGCGGTCGAACCGCGGCGGGACTCCCGTCGTCGCCAGCGCCCACGGCCGCGACGTGGGGGAGATGGCGGACTCGCTCTCCGGCGGCCGGATCGCGCGGAGGGTGCTTCGCGCCTCGGCCGTGGCGACGGCGTGCTCGGAGGCGCTTATCGCCGACGTCCGCCGCCGCGCGGGGAACCGACCGCCCGTTTTCCGCGTCGTCCACAACGGCGTGTCGATCGACGCCTTCGCGAATGCCCGCTCCCTTCCCCGGCCCGCGGCCGCGCCCTACCTTCTCGGCGTTGGCGAGCTTCACCCGAAGAAGGGCTTCGATCTGTTGCTGGAGGCGTTCCGGGAGGTCGGGCGGGAGAGACCGGACCTGTACCTTCTCGTTCCCGGGGAGGGAGTCGAGAGGGAGCGCCTCCGCCGGCAGGCGAAGGACCTCGGGGTCGGGGACCGCCTGGTCCTCCCGGGCCACGTTCGCGCGGCGGATCTGCCGGCGTACTACGCACACGCGGAAGCGTTCGCGCTGTCGTCGCGCCGCGAGCCTTTCGGGATCGTGGCGCTCGAGGCGATGGCGGCCGGCGTCCCGGTCGTGGCCGCGCGCGTCGGCGGCGTCCCGGAGTTCGTGCGCGACCGCGCAAACGGATTGCTCGTCCCGCCGGAGGACGCGGCGGCGCTGGCCGGCGCCCTGCGGACCGTCCTCGCGGACCGGGCGCTGGCGGCGGGACTCGTCGAGGAGGGTCGCCGGACCGCGGAGCGCCTGACCTGGCGCCGGACGGCCGAGGGCTACCGCGACGCCTGCCTCGAGGCGCTCCGATGACGGTGGAGGGCGCGGCGGAACTCCGGGACGCGCTGCAATCGGCGCTCGCGTCCGGCGAGGTCCGCGAGGGGCGGCCGGTCCGCGTCGAGGGTCTCGAGATCCTCGGCGACTTCGTCATGTCCCGCGTCTTCGCCGGCCGGGAGGCGGACCGCCCGGTCGTCGTCAAGGCGGTCAAGCCGCGGGCGGACCTCGGCGATCACCTGATGCGGGAGTGGCGCGTGCTCCGCGCCCTGCGGCAGGCCGTGGAGGAGGGCGACCTGCCCGCCCACGTCGCGCCCGAGCCGATCGCGGTGATCGACGATCCGCCCGCCGTCGTCCTCTCGCGGATGCCGGGCCGGAGGCTGGACGCCTCCATGAGCGCGGCGATCCGCTTCCCGTGGCGGCTCTTCCGGATGGGATCGCTCGTCCGGGACTTCGACGCGACCGTCCGGAGTCTCGCCGCGGTCGCCGCCGTCCTCTCGGCGCGGCCTCCCGTCGTGGACGCCGCGGGCGAATCCCTTTCGGCCATCGCGGCCCGGCAGCGCGCCGACGGCGCCTGGGACGGCGAGTTGGAGGAGGGCGTCCTCGAACTCGCCGTGGCCCTCGGGACCGGGGCGCCGGAGGGCGGCTTCAAGCACGGGAACTTCGCGCCGTGGAACGTCGTCGTCGGACCGGAGGGGGCGGCGGTCATCGATTTTCAGGAGACGGAGCGGCCGGGGACGTGGCTCGACGACATCGCCCAGATGATGATCCACCTGGAGATCGCCGGCGCGCAGGGCGGGCTGAAGCCGGGCCAGGTCCGGACGCTCTGCGCCGCGCTGTTCCGATCGGCGGCGGTGTGCGCGGAGGAGAACTCGCTCCCGACTCCGGACGAAGGCGCCCTGAACGCGCGCTATCTCCACGAGCTGTGCCGCATGCATTCCTGGTACACCGCGGCGGCGCCGGAGGGAAGCAGGCAGGGGCTCCGGCCTCGCGCCGACGCGGTCGGATTCCTGGTCCGACGTTTCGTGGAATCCGGCGGCTCGGAACGGCCGTGGTCCTGATCCGCGGCCGCGCGGAATCCACAGGCCGCACCGAAGCATTCGAAATCGATACGCAGTCTCGATAAGTGCTTTTATTGCACAGGATTATGGATTATCGGATTTTCCGACTCTCCGTTGACGCCCCGCTCCGATCCGGATAGAAATTCAGAGTCAGGCATCCGTTTTCCGACCCGGGCGGAGGGAAGAATGAAGAAGCTCACATTGACGTTCCTGTTCGGTCTTGCATCCCTTCTCGCAATCATCGCGATCACCTCGTCGCGGCCCGCCGTGAGCTCGGGGGACGAGCCCGAGTCCAAGCCCGCCGTTGGCCTGGGGGAAGCGGAGGAACCCGCTGCGGAGGAGGAGGCCGGGGAGGAGGAACTCCCCAAGTGGTGGCTCGCGCGGACGAAGGCCGCGGGGCGCTGCATGACGTGCCACAAGGAGAAGAGTCCCGCCCTCTACGGGCAGTGGCGGAACTCCGAGCACGGGCGGAACGGCGTGACCTGCCTCGACTGCCACACGGCGGACGAGTCCGAGTCGGACGCCTTCAACCACGAGGGCACGATCATCGCCACGCTCGTCACGCCCAAGGACTGCGGGCGCTGCCACGAGCGGGAGTCGAAGGAGGTCCAGGCCTCCTACCACGCCACGGCCGGACTGATCCTCGAGTCGAAGGACGCCTACCTCGCTCACGCCGCCGGCGGCCACCCCGCCGCGGTCGCGGGCTGCGAGAGCTGTCACGGCGCCAAGATCGAGATCGACGAGAACAGCCCGAACAAGCTCGCGACGACGAGCTGGCCCAACACGGGCATCGGGCGGCTCAACCCCGACGGCAGCAAGGGCTCCTGCACGGCCTGCCACGCGAGGCACTCGTTCTCGCTGGCGCAGGCGCGCCGGCCCGAGGCCTGTGGCAAGTGCCACCTCGGCCCGGACCACCCGCAGAAGGAGATCTACGACGAGTCGAAGCACGGTGGGGCGTTCTACGGCGCGGTCGACGAGATGAACCTGAAGGCCAAGCACTGGGTCGTCGGCGTCGACTACTCCGCCGCCCCGACCTGCGCGACCTGCCACATGTCGGCCACGCTGAAGCAGAAGGTCACTCACGACGTCGGCCAGCGGATCTCCTGGACGCTGCGTCCGCCGGTCTCGAAGTTCAAGGACGAGTGGCAGAAGAAGCGCCAGAACATGGGTGATGTCTGCGTCGCGTGCCACGGCCAGCGCTGGGTCGACGGCCACTACCGTCAGCTGGACGGCGTGGTCCACCTCTACAACGAGAAGTTCGCGAAGCCGGCCGGCGAGGTCATGAAGCTCATCAAGGAGAAGAAGCTCCTCGAGCGCCCGGCCGCGTTCTCCAACCACATCGAGTGGGAGTACTGGGAGCTCTGGCACCACGAGGGACGGCGCGCCCGCCACGGCGCGGCCATGATGGGCCCGGACTACACGTGGTGGCACGGCATCTACGACGTGGCCCACAACTTCTACTTCAAGTTCATGCACTCGGCGAAGGCGCTGGGCGACCCGGATGTCGACGCCCTGATCAAGAAGATCATGGAGTCGCCGGAGCACTCCTGGTTCAACCGGCCGACGGCGGACATCAAAAAGGACATCAAGGCGGGCAAGCTGCAGGACGTCTACAAGAGCTACTTCCAGGCCGAGCGGAAGTAGGGGCGGGGGCGCCATGTTCCGCCGCTTCACTCTGTTCGTCGCGCTCCTGTCGCGCCACTGGATCTCGGCGCTGGGGGTGATCCTCACCACGACGGCGTTCGTCACGTTCCTCGTCCTCGAGGCGCTGCGCCTCGCCGGCGCGCTGACGAACGCCTACATCGGCCTCGTGACGTACATGACGCTGCCGGTCATCTTCGTGGGGGGCCTGATCCTCATCCCGATCGGCTGGTGGCGCCTGAAGAAGAAGGGGAAGACGGACGCCGGCGCGGTGCTCGGCGAGGAGGAGATCGCGGCGGGCCCGTTCGGTTCGCGCGTCTTCCGCCTCGTCCTCGTGCTGACGGTCGTCAACCTGGCGTTCCTCGGGTTCGGGGCGGCCCGCACGCTGTCCTTCATGGACAGCCCGCAGTTCTGCGGGACCGCCTGCCACGTGATGAACCCGGAGTGGACGACGTACCGCCAGTCGCCCCACGCCGACGTGGCCTGCGTGAAGTGTCACGTGGGCTCGACACCGGAGGCCCAGCTCGACGCCAAGCTGAACGGGCTCCACCAGATGATCGCGGTCACGACGAACGACTTCGAACGCCCGATCCCGACGCCCGTCAAGAACCTGCGGCCGAGCAAGGAGACTTGCCGCCGCTGTCACTGGCCGGACATGCCGCACGGTGACAAGGTCAAGGTGTTCGCGCACTACGGCAACGACGAGGCGTCCACGCCGCGGTACTCGACGCTCGCGCTGAAGGTGGGCTCGCCGGACACCGGCGCCCACTGGCACTCGGCCGATGTCAACGCGGTGACGTTCGCGTCGATCGAAGACGAGCGGAAGGACGTCATCTGGGTCGAGTCGCGTCATCGCGACGGCGGCGTCCGGCGTTTCACGAACCAGCGTCCCATGGTGGGCGTGACGGGCGAGGAACAGGGCCGGGCCTTCGACTGCGTCGACTGCCACAACCGCGCGTCGCACATCTACCAGTTGCCCGAGGACGTGGTCGACCGCGGCATCCGCGAGGGTGCCATCGACCGCTCCCTTCCGTATGCCCGTCACCAGGCCCTGGCCGCGCTCACCGCGGACTACGCCGACGCGGCGGCCGCCGAGCACGGGATCGCCACGCACCTGAAGGCATACTACGACCGGCACGAGTCGGGCGCCGGGATCCGGAAGGCGAAGGAGATCGACCGGGCGGTGGCGTACCTGCAGACGGCCTGGAAGCGCAACGTCCACCCGGAGATGAAGATCACCTGGGGCACCTACCCGGACCATCGCGGCCACCGCGGTGACGGGGGCTGCTTCCGGTGCCACAACTCGAACATGGTGGACGAGAGCGGCGTCGCGATCCGGTCGGAGTGCACGTTGTGTCACTCGCTCCTGGCGCAGGACAGCGACCACCCGTTCCGGTTCATGACGAAGCCGGAGCCGAACTCGCCGGACGCGGCCCAGCACGAGTACCTGGGCGGCGAGTACCTGGACGGGTTGAAGTAGGAAAGAGGACGCCCCCGACGGGTTGACCGCCGGGGGCGTCCGGGTCCCGCGGGACCGGTGCTACCAGTGCCCTCCTGGTCCTAGTAAGAGAAGGTGCACGCCGACGGGGAAACGACGAGCACGTCGAGGATGTCGTTGTTCGCGTCATCCAGCAGATCGTGCAGGTCGGAGTCGTACCCGTCGCACAGCGCGTCGTTCGCCAGGTCGAGCAGGTCCTTCGCCGAGATGTAATCGCCGTCAGGACCGGCGTCCCCGATGCCCGGGGCGTAGAAGAAGTAGGTGGCCCCACCGTCCAGGTAGTGCTGGCAGTTCAGGTAGAACGCCGCGAGCTGCTGGGCGAAGTTCTCCCGGACGTGCTTGGCGTCGCTGCTGCCCCCGTCGATGAGCCAGGGCGACAGGTCATCCGGGTTGTCCGCGAACTTCTCCCCCTCGTCGAAGGACGACTCGTAGGGGTCGAAGGCGTTGCCGTTGCCGTCCACCAGGCAGAGGGCGCGCAGGCCCGCGAGGTCGTCCGACGTGACCATCGCGGAGCCGTTCTTGTTGTGCCAGAAGCCCTTCGTGCCCATGGTGACGTCCGCGGGGACGAGGCAGACGTTCCCGAACAGCACCGTGTAGGAGCCGCCGGCCTCCACGTCGACCGTGACGGTGGTGGGGGTCGTGGCGACCCACTTGTCACAGGGGAAGAGCTCGGTGAAGGTGTAGGTGTACGTGCCGTTCTTGGGAGTGGGTACGTCGTCATCCCACGCCGTGAACACCTCCTGGCTCAGGTCCGCGTAGTCCAGCGGGTAGTCGACCTGGACCTTCCAGCCCTCGATCTCCGTCTCGCCGGTGTCCCAGACGCCGTT
>JBDLIY010000180.1:0-7748 GCA_039714635.1 Planctomycetota bacterium | reverse complement strand
CGTGATCGTCCCCTTGATCTCGTCGACCTTGTCCTGGTGCAGGACCCAGAACCGCGACTCCTCCGCCATCTGCCCGAGGATCTCGGTGTTGACGCCGTACTCCTCGGCCACCTCCTCGATGTCCTTTGCGCCGGCCACCCCGCCCACGGCGACGCTGGCCGAGTAGAGCGGGTACGTGAGGCCGCTGAAGGTGAGGTTGACGGGGACCGTGTAGATCAGGATCCGCCCCGCGCAGCTCGTCTCCACCGGCTGGCCGGATAGCAGCGCCTGCCGCGCCGCCGAGTACTCGGAGCGCAGGCACCGTCCGCCCTGGGCCGAGAGGTAGGCGCAGTAGGGGGAGAGCGCGCCGGTGGGCGGCGCCTCCTCGCTGTCCGGACCGGTCAGGCCCTTGGGCCGGCCGGCGTGGAGAAACGTCCCGTAGGCCGTTCCCATCAGGCGACAGATCGACATCTGCTGGGCGTTCACCGCCTCGACGTCGACGAGATCCCCGAGGGAGACGCGGCCCGGCGGGCAGAGGCCCATCGGCCCGACGAGCCCCGTCGCGAGGTCGTACTTCTCGAACTCGGAGCGCAGGTGCTCCGGCTTCACGTCGAGTTCCGCGGCCCGACGCCAGAACCGCCGGAAGCCGAGGAGGAGGTCGACCCGCTCGCCCAGCTCGGAGAGCGCGGAGATCCCGGCGCTGTCGTCGAAGTCCTCGAGGCCCCGGGGGATCTCGAGCGGGTTCTCGCGCAGGAGGAGGAGCGGCGTCCCGATCTCGGCGTGGAGACGGCGGGCGAGGTCGGGGTCGTTCTCGACGGCCGCCTCCGTCAGCACGATCAGGTCCGCCCGCTCGAGCTCGGCGGGAGGGATCGCGCGCGTGTCCGTCTCCTCGCATACCGGCAGCCGGCCTTCCAGCGCGGCCCGGCAGGCTTGGGGGATGTCCCGCTCCGCCGGCAGCAGGAGGATGGTGCGGTCTCCCGTCACGCGTCGCCCTCCGCCGCCTTCAGGGTGATCTCGGCGACCGTGCCCTGGCCGAACTCGGAGTCCACGAGGATCGTGCCTCCCATGAGCGCCAGCATCTGTCGGGAGAGGAAGAGCCCCAGCCCCTCTCCCTCGACGGCCTGGATCTCCTCGGACCCCCCGCGCCGGAACCGCTGGAAGATCTCCGGGAGGTCCCCGGCGGGGATGCCGGGCCCGGTGTCGGCGATGCGGATCCGCGGGCCGCCCTCGTCGTTCGCCACGCTCACGCGGATCTCGCCGGAGTCCGGCGTGAAGCCCGTGGCGTTCGCGAGCACCATCTCGACCACGCGGCCGAGCGCCTCGGCGTCGGCCATGGCCGTGACGGCTTCGGGCGCGTACTCCTCCACGATGTCCTGGCCGCCCTCCCCGGCGTGTGGCCGGGCGCCGCGGACCGCTTCCGCCACGACGGCGGACACGGAGATCGGCCGGAGCGAGAGCTCCTCGGCCAGCGACCCGGTTTCGAGGAGGAAGAGGTCCTTCAGGCGCGTGAGGAGGCCGGTCAGGCGCTCGGCCTGCTTCGTCCCCATGCCGAGGACCTCGCTCATGTCCACCTGCGTCGGGTCGAGGCGGCCGCCCGTCGCCATCGAAAGGACGGAGAGGATCGTCGTCAGCGGCGTCCGGACCTTGTGGAGCAGGTCGAACACGAAGTGGCGCCTCAGGATCGCCATGTTCGAGACGCCGGTGACGTCCTTCAGCACGCAGACCTTCGCGCCGTCGTTCCCGCGGGGGTCCGAGCGGACCTCGGCGTGGAAGGTCCGGCCGCCGTTCGGGAAGGCGATGCGGACGACGCCGTTCGCGGGGGCCTCGAGGGCCTTCTTCAGGTTCGCGTTGTCGACGAGCGCGGTGAAGTCGTCCTGGCCGACGGCCTCGTGGTCGAGCCCGAGGAACCGGAGGCCGGCTTCGTTCGCCGCCGTGAGGCGGTTCTCTCCGTCGAGGGAGAGCACGCCCACGGGCAGCACGTCCATCAGCGGAGTCAGGTTCTCATCCCACACGGATCGTCTCCTTCCGGTTCTGATTCAGGGACCGGATCACGATCTCTCCGTCTTCCACCACCGCGGTGAACGACGCCACCGGGTCCTCGCGCCTCAGGTGCAGCGTGTCGGGGGAGTCGGCCATCCGGAGGACGGCTTCGGCGGGCGCGTCGCCGTGCATCGTGACGCAGGGCACGCCGCGCGTGGCGTCCGCCTTCTCGATCTGCGCCAGCCGGCGCTCGAGGGCCTTTTGCAGGTGCCGGTATGCCCGCAGCGTCGTGATTCGCCGGCGGTACTCCGCGACGGTCTCGTTTTCGCTCCGGGTCGTGGCCCCGGCCTGCTTTTCGGCGAATTTCAGGCGCATGGCGATCTGGTCGCGGCTGTCGTCGAAGGGCGTCCCGCCGACGCCGACCTCGGCGGGTTGTCCGCCGGAGCACTCGAGGCGCTTCGCCTCGATCCAGGTCGTGGCCCGGGCCTTCCCGCCGCGGAGGGCTCCGGGCGCGCCGGTCAGCCGGATCCGGCCGCCGGCGGCCAGTTCGCAGCGTTCGGCGGCGGTCTCGATGTGGAGGTCGCCGCCGGCGAGGATCCGGGTGTCGGCGGCCTGGCGCACGCGGACGCGGCCGATCGCGTCGATGAGGGCGTCGGGCCCGGAGACGATCCCCCGGACGGTGACGTCGCCCCCGGCGACGAGTTGTCCGCCCTGCAGATCTCCGACGACGAGGATGTCCCCGGTCGCTTCGACGACGTATCCGGCGGCCACGTGGCCGGAGATCCGGACGTTTCCGTCGTGCCGGACGCTCCCCGAGAGGAGTCCGACGTCACCGAGAATCGTGAGGGGCGCGCCCACCATACACCGGTCCTCCGGGCTCGAAAGGTGGCCAATTCCTCATCGACCACTCGGCCCCGGACGCTTGACCAGGAACCTGCAAAACCCCCACGTCTACCCCATACGGTGTCAGGGCAATTCCTGCGTAGACGTACAGAAGCACCGCCCCTGGCGACCGGTACGCCCCACGGGTGTCAGGGCAATTCCAGCGCAGACGTACAGAAGCACCGCCCCTGGCGACCGGTACGCCCCACGGGTGTCAGGGCAATTCCTGCGTAGACATCGCGGGTCGGGGTCTTCAGGGCAGGACGAGGATGGCGGCCGAGTCTGAAGCGGAAAACTCACGGATTGCGCCGTGCCCGTGCCGGATCACATCCGAGATTCGTCGTGTGCTGGCGTTCCCGACCCTCAGCCAGACCACCTTCGGCGGCGGTCCTCGAAGGAAGGCCAGGTGCGAGAAGTCAGCGTCCTTGGAGAGAATGGTGAAGTCGTGCTCCTCGGCATAGTCCCAGATTTCCAGATCAGAGGCTCGTTCGAGTCCGATCTCCCGGATGTGAGTGTGCCGGGAAATTCGACGGAGAGTACTGACACCAGGCGATGGGAAAGATGCTGATCCAGGAGCAGCTTCAAGGCGACGGACTCATGAGACGACGCTCACGGTCCGCGGCAAACGCCAGGCAGGCGCGGATATCCTCTCCCGTCAGGTCGGGGAAGTCGGCCAGGATCTCGGCCTCGGTCATACCCGACGCAAGGTACTCGAGGACGTCGGAGACGGTGATCCGGAGTCCGCGGATGCAGGGCTTCCCGCCGCGCTTTCCTGGCTCCATCGTGATGATCTGCAAGTAGTCCACAAGGACAGGATACCGCACTCGACACGGGCCCGCGACCGGTGTTCCGCGGCCTGCGATCGCCGGCTACGGCGCGTCGGCCTCCGCGGTCGTCCTGCCACTCTGGGTCTGACCCCGATTGGATGCAGATCCGCGCCGGAGCCGCATCTCCGCCATCCAGCAGTAGACCGTCGGCACGATGAACAGCGAGAACAGCTCCACCACCATGCCGCCCACCACCGGGATCGCCATCGGCTGGGCGACGTCGCTCCCCGTGCCCGTCGAAACGAGGATCGGGGCCAGGGCGAGGATCGTCGTCACCGTCGTCATGAGGCACGGGCGCGCGCGGCGCAGGCCCGCCGCGAGGACCGCCTCGCGGATCTCCTCCACCGTCTTCGGTTGCCGCTGCCGGAAGAGCTGGCGGAGGTAGGTCGCCATCACGACGCCGTCGTCCGTGGCGATGCCGAAGAGCGCGATGAAACCCACGACGACCGCCACCGTCACGTGGATCGGCCCCGGGCTCGGGCGCGCCGCGATTCCCATCGTGTGCAGCAGGTCCCACAGGTGCGGGTAGCCCCAGAGCAGGATCAGGCCGCCCGCTACGCAGACCGGGACCGCGGAGAAGACGGAAAGCACCGTCAGCCAGCTGCGGAAGTTCAGGTAGAGGAGGAAGAAGATGATCGCCAGGCAGATCGGCAGGAGGACCGCGAAGCGTCGCTGGGCCCGCTGCTGGCTCTCGTAACGACCCGCGGGTTCCAGGCCCACCCCGGTCGGGATCGGGTCGGGCCGGCCCGCGGCGAGTTCCGACTCCCGCCACTCGGTCACGCGGACGAGCACGTCCTCCATCACGCGGCCCTCGTCGCGCCCGACCGCCGCGAACGTCACGTGGAGGCGGAGCCGGCCGTCCTCCGTCTTCACCATCGCCGGGCCGACGACCTCGCGGATCGTGGCGACGTCGGAGATGGGCACCGGCGCCGCACCGGGCGCCTCCACCAGTACGTTTTCCAGCGCCTCGCGGTCGTTGCGGAGCTCGCGGGCGTAGGCGACGCGGATCGCGTAGCGCTCGCGCCCCTCGAGGGTCATCGTCACCGGCATCCCGCCGACCGCGTTCATGATCGTGTGCTGCACGTCCGCGACCGTGAGGCCGTAGTGGCCGACCCGGTCCCTGTGGACGTCGAACTCGATGTAGGGCTTGCTGCCGATGTTCTCCACGTTCGGCCCGGCCACGCCGGGAACGTCGCGGATGGCGTCGCGGATCCGGCTCGCCACCGCCTCGAGGTGGCGCACCCCTTCCTTCGTGTCGAGCGGTCGGCCGTCGGCGCCCCGGGGCGAACCGATCAGCTTCAGGGCGAGCGGCGCGCGGATCCCCGAGTTCAGCATGATGACGCGTGTCTCGATCGGCTGGAGCCACGCGCCCGCGCCCTCGGAGGCGCCCGGCGTGTGGACCGCCGCGGCCAGCTCCTTCCGGATGTCCTCCTTCGTGATCCCGGGCCGCCAACGGTCCTTCGGCGTGAGCATCACGATCGTCTCGAGCATGCCGACGGGGGCGGGATCCAGCGCGCTCTCAGCGCGGCCGAGCTTGCCCACGACCTTCGCGACCTCGGGGATCTCCATCATGGCGGCGTTCTGGCGCTTCATCACGCCGAGCGTCTCGGAGAGCCCCGCCTGGGGCAGGAGCGACGGCATGTAGAGGAGGCTTCCCTCGTCGAGGGGAGGCATGAACTCCCGTCCGAGCCCCGGGAACGCCTCCTCGAGCCAGGCCACCGGGCGGAGCCGGTCGATGCCCTCGCCGACCAGGGCGCGGCCGGGCGCGGTCACGGACCGGCCGCCGAACGTGGTGAGGACGGCGACGAGCAGCACCGAGGCGGGCAGCAGCATGAACCGGCCCTTGTGGTCGAGGATCCAGCGGAGTCGACCCTCGTACCAGCGGTGGATCCGCGCGCTCACCGGGCTCCTGTCGATGGGCGTCAGCCGCTCCCGGGCCAGGCGCCGGATGACGAGGAGCGCCAGCGCGAACGCGATCGGTCCGGCGATCCAGGGCCGGAGCGACAGCCACTCGCCCCGCGCCGCGATGCCGCCGACCACGAGCGCCAGCGCGAACGGGCCAAAGCTCGCCACACGCCGCCTCCAGGCCTCCCGCGCGTCGGGCCGAGGGACGAGAAAGACCCGGCAGAGCACGGGGACCACGAGGACGCCGGTGATCGCGGCCGAGGCGAGGGCGAACGTCTTCGTCCACGCGAGGGGCCGGAAGAGCTTCCCCTCCATGTCCGTGAGAAACAGGATCGGCAGGAAGGAGACGATCGTCGTCGCGATCGCCGTCGCGAGCGCCGGGGCGACCTCCAGGGCCGCCTCCTCCACGACGGCCGCGGCACGGCGCTTCCCCCCGTCCCGGAGCAGCCCCGAGTAGACGTTCTCCGTCATCACGATCCCCATGTCGACCATGGTGCCGATCGCGATGGCGATGCCGGTCAGGCTCATGATGTTGCTCGAGACGCCGAACGCGCTCATCGCGATGAACGAGAGCAGCACCGCGATCGGCAGGGTCGCCGCGATGATGAGCGAACTCCGGAGGTGGAGCAGGAACAGGACGACGACGAGGATCGTGATCCAGAGCTCCAGCATGAGTGCGTGCTCGAGGGTCGCCACCGTCTCGTCGATGAGCTGGGTCCGGTCGTAGAAGGGGATGACGCGCACGCCTTCGGGCAGGAGGCCGTTCGCGGGGTCGTTGAGGAAAAGGACCCGCTCCCGGACGCCGCGGATGACGTCGCGGGGGTTCGCGCCGAAGCGCATCGTCACCACGCCGCCGACCTGCTCCCGCCGATGATCCGCCAGGGCGCCCCGGCGGAACGCGGGGCCGATCCCGACGTCGGCCACGTCGCGCACCCGCACCGGCGTGTGCGGATCCGTCGCGACGACGACCTCCTCGATGTCCCCGATCCCCGTGAGGAACCCGAGGCCGCGGACGATCGACTCCATCCCCGCCGTCTCGATCGTCTTCGCGCCGACGTCGAAGTTGCTCTCCCGGAGGGCGCGGACGACGTCGAGGACGCCGACGTCGTGGTGGCGGAGGCGGTTCGGATCGACGTCGACCTGGTACTCGCGAACCATGCCTCCGACGGAGGCCACCTCGGCCACGCCGGGGACCGTCTGGAGTTCGTAACGCACCACGAAGTCCTGGACGCCGCGGAGCGTCGCGGCGTCGGCCGGCCCCTCGACCGTGTACCAGAAGACCTGGCCGAGGGCCGTGGCGTCCGGCCCGAGCTCGGGGACGACGCCGTCCGGAAGCTGATCGCCGACCGACGCGAGCTTCTCGAGGACGCGGGTCCGGGCCTCGTAGAAGTCGTCCACGAGCCCCTTCGAGAAGAAGCGGAGGTCCTCCTCGAACACGACGTAGAGCTGGCTGAAGCCGAAGCCGGAGAGCCCCCGGATCTCCTTCACGCCCTTCACGCCGGCGAGGGCGGTCGAGAGGGGATAGGTGATCTGGTCCTCGACGTCCTGGGGCGAACGGCCCGGCCACTCCGTCTGGACGATCGTCTGGTTCTCGGAGATGTCCGGGATCGCGTCGACGGTCTTTCCGCGCCACGCGGACCAGCCCCACACCACGAGAAGCGCGGTCAGCGCCAGCGTGATGAACGGGTTGCGGATCGTGAAGGAAACGAGCGAGGTCATCGATCAGTGCCCGTCGTGCGGGCCGCCTCCTCCGCGGTTTCCGTCGGGGAAGAGAAGGGACGGCTTGCCGGAGAGCTGCGCCTGGGAGTCGAGGAGGAGGTTGCCCCGTGTGACGACGACCGCGCCCTCCGGCAGGCCGCCGGCGTCGAGGACGGGATGCCAGGCCGTCGCGTCCCCGGCCCGGCGCGCGGCGGGGCCGACGCGCAGGACCGTCAGCCGGTAGAGGACGGTCTCCGGGAGTCGCGTGGGGTCGAGACGGTGCTTCGGTTTCCCCGGCACCCTCTCCGTGTACAGCGCGTAGGCGATCGTGCGCGTTCCGGTGCGCAGGATCGCGCTCGCCGGCAGCGCGAGCGGGTCCTCCTCCGGCTCGGTTCCGCCGGCGACGACCTCGCCGGCCGCGTCGAGGAGCGCCTCGATCACGGCGTCGATCCGCTGGCCGATCCGCAGGAGGCGGGT
>JBDLIY010000179.1:0-7813 GCA_039714635.1 Planctomycetota bacterium | reverse complement strand
GATAATATTCATCACCCACAAGCTCAAAGAGGTCCTGGCAATCTCTGACCGGATTGGCGTACTTCGACGAGGTGAATATGTAGGCGAGGCCATGCCCGAGGGCGCCGACACGACCGACCTCGCCCAGCGCCGGGCCGAGCACGAGGGGCAGCAGCGCCGCCTCCGGCCGAGCGAGGAACGCGAGCCCCGCGAGCAGGCCGGCGGAGAACGCGTGGATCCGCTTCTCGCGCGAGGCCAGCGCGCGCTCGACGGCCCACAGGGCGAGGGGGATCGCGAGCGATTCGGCGAGAGGGACCGACTGCGTGCGGACGAGGCCCGGGGCCGCGGCGGCGAAGAGCCCCGCCACCAGTCCGGCCGCGGGACCGCCGAGCCGTGTGCCGATCCTCCAGGCCGCCAGCGCGCCCGCCGCGCCGAACAGGCACGCCAGGACCACGGCCGCCGTCTCGGTCCCGCCGAGTGCGCCCGCCAGGAGCGGCAGCAGGGGGTGCTGGACTCCGTGGATCGCGGCGCCCGGATCACCCCCCGCCACCGCGCGGGCGGTTTCCACGATCACGATGCCGTCGCGGGGGATGACCCCGAGCGTGACGGCCGCGAGACCGCGGGCGACGAGGGCTACGACGACGATGATCAGCGGGGCGCGGATGCGCATCCGGGGAGATTAACTCAAGCGGCGGCGAAGCTCGACCACGACCCCGAGGATGTCCGCCTTCTTCCCGTCCACCGGTTCGGCGTCCCCGGTCGTCGCGACGAACAGGAAGCCCCGGCCCCGCCGCGCGAGCTGGCGTGCGGTGCGGCGCTTCCCGATCCGGACGAGGGCGATGTCGCCCGGCCCCGGCTTGCGCTTCCGGTCGACGACGAGCTCGTCGCCCTTCTCGATCCGGGGGCGCATCGCGTCGTCGTTCATCGTGAACACGGTCGTGCCCTTGTCAGGGGCGGGGAGCGGCTCGCGGACGAGCTCCGGCAGCACCTCCGCCAGGACGGAGCGGTCGCCGGCGGGCAGCGCCTCGATCACGATCTTCGACCGCTCCTCGAAGTCGTCCCGGCTCGTGAGGTTCCGGAGTTTCCCCAGCACCTTCCGCAGCACCCGGCGCCGGCCCGCGTCGAGTCGCAGCTTCTCGATCGCCGATTCGTGGAAGCCCTGCACGCGGCCGAAGTGCCACAGGGAGGAGGGGAGCAGGTCCGTGATCAGCCGCTTCGTGACCTTGCGCTCGAGACGGAGGCTCCGGTCGAGGGCGCGGATCCGGTCCCGGATGTCGTCGGGGCTCTTGTCGAGGTGGGCCACCTCGATCATGTCGTCCTCGGAGACGTCGAGGGCAACCGCCAGGCGGCGGAGCACCTTGTCGGAGGGGGGCGGCTTCTTCCGGCTCTCGAGCACGGAGATGTAGGAACCCGTCAGCCCGACCTGCTCGGCCAGCTCGACCTGGTTCATGCCCGCGCGCTTCCGCGCGTCCCGGAGGTATTCCGCGAAGTCCGCCAGACGTCACCTCTTTCCAGGGGATTTATACCCCGGATTCCCCGTCCGGGCCCCCGGAAACTGACCAACTGGTTATTTTTCCAGATCGGGAGTTGACTAATTAGTTAGTCATGATACTCTGCGGTTGTCGGGCGGCCGGGACGCGGGGTCTCGACAGCTCGACGGCGCGGGAGACCGCGCAACGCGTGATGCCCGGGGGACGTTCTCCCGGGCGGGACAAAGAGGGCCCGAGCGGAGGTTTCCGGGCTCGAGGCGGGCAAGGTGCCCGCCAGGAACGAGACAAACAGCGAGGTCTCGACCGGTGCGTTGGGGAACAGGCGAACGCCGGAACATCCCGGAGAGTGAAGCCACCGGGCCCTCGGGTCTCCCCGCAGTGCGAAGGGACGGGAGGAAGCGATGAGAGGCGCGAAAAAGGACCACGACAGCCCCGAGGTGAAGCTCCAGATCACCCCGATGATCGACGTGACGTTCCTCCTGCTCATCTTCTTCATGCTGCTGCCGTTCCGCAGTCTCGAGCGGAAGGTGGCGGCGTACCTCCCGCTGGAGAAGGGGATCACGAGCACGGATACCAGGGTTCCCG
Organism: Planctomycetota bacterium; assembly: GCA_039714635.1. Taxonomy (GTDB): domain Bacteria; phylum Planctomycetota; class JAJSAM01; order JAJSAM01; family JAJSAM01; genus JBDLIY01. Next base: position 5,759 of record JBDLIY010000179.1, on the reverse strand, counting down.
ATCCGCCGAAGATCTCCGTCGTCCTCCACCGGAAGAAGGACGAGCCGCAGACCCGCGTGAAGCTCCTGGACACGATGGTGGGTCGTGGCGAGTTCGGGTTCCGGACCCTCGACAGCCGGGTCGCGGAGATCCACGGCCGCAACGCCGAACTGTCCGGCGAGATCGACGCGACGGGCTGGGTGCCGCACGGCGACGTGATCCGCGCTCTCGACGCCTTCCAGAAGGCGGGCGTGACGAACGTGGAGTTCAGGGGCACGAAGCCCCCGGGGCGGTGATGGTCGACCCTTCGAGCCGCCTCCGGACGGCGCCCTCGATGACGCCGCTGATCGACGTGACCTTCCTGTTGCTCATCTTCCTGATGTTGCTGCCGATGCGCAGCCTGGAGCGGCAGGTGGCGGCGTTCCTGCCGCGGGACGGGTGCACGCACTGAGGGGGATTGCCGCGGCTCGTGGAGCCGCCTCTCGAGGTGGAACTCCGGCGGAGGCAGGGGGAGCCGGAGACGCGCGTGGCCTTGTTGGGCACCGACCTGGGCACGGGCCGCGAGGCGTTCCAGCGGCTCGACGCGCGGCTGATCCTGATCGCGCGAAAGCTCGAGCAGCCGACCGGGCGGATCGACGCCGGGGCGTGGGTACCCCACCGGGACGTGGTTCGCTGCCTCGACTCGTTCCTCCTGGCCGGCGCGGACGAGGTGGCCTTCGTCGGCCGCCCCCCGCCGAGGGGGGTGCGGTGAATGGACTGGGCACGCCGTTTCTGATGTGGGTTCCGGCTGTGCTTCTCACGGGTGTCTGCGGGGTGGGTTTCACGGTCGTGGAGTGGGACTTCGACGGGGTCCTCCTGCCGGAAGCGGGCGGCGCAACGTGTGACTACGGCTGCTGCGATGACCTGCGGGTCATCGTGAACCTCCGGGTCACAGCGGCGGGAGGAGTGGAGACGCTCGTGAAGGGGAAGAGCGTCTCCGGAGAGGAACTCGTGACAAAGCACCTCGTCTTCGCGGAACGAAGGCGGGACCTGGAGGATCCCGACCAGCCCAGCCTGGTCGCCGCGCTCATCCGGGCGGACCGGCGCGTCCCGTGGGCCGCGGTCCGCCGGGTCCTCGACGCCTGCCAGGACCCGGACGTGCGGATCTACAGACTCCAGTTCGCGACCTGGGCGAAGCGGCACTGAGTCGCTCCCGCCGCGTTTCGGACGAGTTGTCGTGACCCGTCGTGCCGGTTAGGATTCGCGGATGCGCCTCGCCGTGGTCTTTCTCCTCCTTGTCGCCGGGACCGCCTCCGCCGGGGACGCCGTTCCCGGGCGGTTCCGCGTCTACGCGCGCGGCCGCGACGTCGGGCACGAACTCGTCACCGTCCGCGCCGCCAACGGCCACACCGTGATCGAGGCCCGGGCCCTCCACTCCGGCGAGGACGGCGAGCGCGAATTCCACCTCGTCCTCGTGCGCTCCGCCGACACCGGCGAACTCGTCCGCTTCGAGGCCCACGTGCGGGCGGGGGAGGCGAAGAAGACCGGGATGTTCGCCGTCACCGGCGGTGAGATCGTGGGGGAGGTGCGCAGCCGGAACGGGAAAGAGGAGGAAGCGAAGCCGTTCCGGCTGCCGTGGAAGCCCGGCACCCTCGTCCTCGCCGAGCCGTTCGCCGCGCCCTGGCTCCTGATCGCCGCGCGCTACGACCGGGACCGCGGGCAGCCGCAGTCGTTCCCCGTCGTCTTCCCCTTCGAGGGGCGCGCGGGCTCCGTCACGATCGCCCGGCGCGAGGACCAGGCGATCGAGGTGGACCGCCGCGTGCACCTCGCCACCCGGCTCCTCGCCGTTCCGGATCGGGGCGACGCCGCCAATCTCTGGCTCGCGGAGGACGGGCGCGTCCTCGTCTGCGCGCGGTCCGTCGCCGGGATCTCCGCCATCCGCGGGGTCACGGCCGTCCTCGGCCTGAAGCCGGGCTCGGACCCGCCGGATCCGCCCGGCGTCCGGTCGATCCGGATCCGTTTCGCCGGCGCGGCGAGCACCCTCGCGGGGACCTTCTCTCGACCGGCGAAGGGCGAGGGGCCGTTTCCCGCCGTCCTGCTGCTCTCGGGCAGCGGTCCGCAGGACCGCAACGGGAACGCCCCGGGCACCGAGTTGCAGTGGAACTGCCTCCATTCCTTCGCGATGGCCCTCGCCCGCGCCGGGATCGCGAGCCTGCGCTACGACGAGCGGGGCGTGGCGAAGTCCGGGGGCGTCTTCTCGGAGGCCGGGCTGTCCGACCTCGTGGCCGACGCCGGCCGGGCCCTCGCCTATCTCTCGACCCGCGAGGACGTGGACGAAGGTCGCGTCGGCCTCCTCGGCCACAGTGAAGGCGCGCTCCACGCCGCGATGCTCTCGAGCGGGAACGCGGGAGGGGAGGGGACTCCCGCCGTGCGCGCCGTCGTCCTGGTCGGCGCCCCCGCCGAACCCCTCGACCGCTTGCTGCTATCCCAGGTCGCCGCCCGGATGGCCCGTCAGGAGCGCTCCCGCGACGAGCGGTTGCGGATCCTCGGCGAGCTTCGGGCCTGGCACGAGCACGTGCGACTCTCCGCGAGCGACGTCGTGACGCGCTCGGGGCGGCCGCGGAACGTGAAGTGGCTCCGGGAGCACATGGACCTGGTCCCGAGCCGCGTCTACCGCCGCCTCGCCCTCCCCGTCCTGCTGATGCACGGAAAGCGCGATCTCCAGGTCCCGGCCCGACACTCCGAGCGCATCGCCGCCTGGATCGACCGGCCGGATACGAAGGTCGTCCTCCTCCCGAACGTGGACCATTTCCTCATCCCGGGCGTCGGGACGATGCGGGACTACGCCGACGCGAAGAGGAGGGTCTCCGAAGCGGCCCTCACCCGGCTCATCGAGTGGATGGGCCCGGTTCTGAGGTGACACCCTCCTCCGTCGAATTCTGGCGAATCCTGTCGTAATCTGGCGCATTATTGCGCCATGGCGGTTTTCCTTCTCTGTGAACGTTCGCTGTAGGATATGAATTAACAGCGAGTTACGAAGGCAGTGACTTTCTGGCGGGAAATCCCGTGAGGCGGTACAGGGTTTGCCTTACCTCAGGTGGCAGGTCGGAACCAGGACGGTGAGGACAAGGTAAGGGTGAGTGCAATGCGGATCGCGGGCTGGCTGATCATCCTGGCTTTCTGTAGCGTCCTGTTCGCGCCGGGCCTCTCGGCGGCGGGCAAGAAGGAAGAGAGCAAGAAGCCGAAGATCACCATCGACGAGGCGGCGATCTACTACGGGGATCCGTCCGACTTCAAGAAGCCCGCGGTGGTGGACGTGGACCGGGTCTACATGAGCATCCCGGAATACAAGGAAGTCATCGATCGTGACCTCGACCGGTCCAAGCCGCGCTACCACATGCTGATGAAGGCGGCGTCGAAGAAGTTCCGGGTCGCCCTGAAGAAGGCCGCCAAGGCGAAGAAGTACGACCTGATCGGAGGCCTGGGTTCGATCAGCATCGAGGGGAAGACCGTCCCCGAGTGCACGGACCTGGTCATCGACAAACTGTAGGACCCGACCCGGACCGAGCCGGTCCGGCCAGAGAGAGGTCCGTTCCCTGGAGATCATGATGCGGACGGGTGGAGTCTGCCTGTTGCTGGCGCTGTGGATCGCGGGAAGCGCTCCCGCGGCTTTCGGCCAGGCCAAGAAGCCCCCGGCGCCGAAGCCGAAGCCGGCGGCGAAGAAGGCGCCGACCGCTCCCCGGCTGAAGATCCTCGAAGACGGATCGATCGAGACCGACAAGGCGATCATCCGGTACTGGCAGGTGAACCACAAGGCACCCGCCGCACTGGCCATCGAGTGCATGACCTACCAGGAGTTCCTCGGCAAGGATGTCGTCTTCGACGACAAGACCCGGGGACAGAACATCCTTCGCGTCCAGGCGCCGCCGGAGAAGTGGCCCCTCGTCTCCCGGCTCCTCGACCTCCTCGACGTCCCCGAACCCCAGGTCTTCGTCGAGGCCCGGATCATCGAGATCAAGTACGACAGCAACCTCGAGTTCGGCGTCGAGGCGATCTACGACCGCCGCGCGGCGACGGACGCCGCGCAGCCGTTCTTCGGGAAGTTCGTCGGCAACTTCAATCCCGAGAGCTACCTCGAGAGCCTGGGCACCGGCGTGCCGTGGGGCGGAGGGGCGTTCGAGTTCAACACCGCCAACAAGCGGTGGGTGGCGGAGCACGGCGAGTTCAGCTACATCTTCCGCGCCCTGCAGGAGCGGGGCAGCGCGGAGATCCTCTCCAAGCCGTCGATCATCGCGACGCAGGGCAAGAAGGCGACGATCATCACCGGGACCAAGTTCCCCGTGCAGACCGTCGCCCTCCGCGGCAACCAGCCGACGGTCTCCACGACGTTCGAGAATACGGGCATCAAGCTCGAGATCGAGCCGATGCTGATCGGCCGGAGTTCCGTCACCTTGAGCATCGTCGCCGAGGACTCGCAGGTCACCGAGGTGATCCCGGGGCCGGAGGGGTCGCTGCAGCCCGTCATCAGCAATCGGCGCGCGGAGACGCAGGTGAGCGTCCGCGATGGCGAAACGATCATCATCGGCGGCCTGCTCACCACCTCGACGATCGAGTCGAAGTCCGGCCTGCCGTTCCTCCAGGACATCCCGCTCCTCGGCTACCTCTTCTCCGCGACGAAGACGAAGGAGGTGAAGGGGGAGCTGGTCTTCTTCATCCAGCCGCAGATCATCAAGCGGAGCGTCGATCAGGAATTGATCGTCCCGCCGTCCGAGCGGCGCCGGGTGGGTGAGGACCTGATCGAAGAGTAATCACGAGCCCCTGAGCCGGTACACCGCGCCGCGGCGCTTCCCGACCTGCTCGATCAGGCCGTAGGCGATCAGCTCGACCATGTCCCGGTTCCCCGTGCGGACCGAGACCCCCACGATCGCGCTGTACTCCCGGTTCGTGATGGAGTCGCGCGTCGAGAGGATCTCCATGAGCTTCCGCTGGCGGTCGTTCAGGGCCGGGTGGTCCGGGACACTCGCCGGGGGCGGGGAACCGGCGACGGGATACGGCTTCCCGGCCGGGGCCGCGTCGGCGTCTCCCGCGGCCTCGGGGAAGACGATCTCGTCCGCCTGGACCTCCTCGCCGCGGGCGATCACGAGGGCGCGCTCGATGGTGTTCCGCAACTCGCGCACGTTGCCCGGCCAGTCGTGCTGGAACAGGCGATCCATCGCGGCGGGGCCGATGCGCTGTCCCTTCGTCTCGTTCGACCGCGTGTAGGAGGAGACGAAGCGGTCCACGAGGTCGGGGATCTCCTCCTTGCGCGCGCGGAGGGGCGGGATGACGAGGGAGACGACATTCAGGCGGAAGTAGAGATCCTCGCGGAAGCGGCCGCCCCGGATGGCCGCCGGGAGGTCCACGTTCGTCGCCGCGATCACCCGGACGTCCACCGGGACCGGCGCCGTCGCCCCGAGCCGCTCGACGAGGTGGTCCTGGAGGACGCGTAGCAGCTTCACCTGCGTGCTCGGCGGGATCTCGCCGATCTCGTCGAGGAAGAGGGTGCCGCCGTGGGCCAACTCGAAGCGGCCGGGCTTGCGCCGGTCCGCGCCCGTGAAGGCGCCCTTCTCGTAGCCGAAGAGCTCGGACTCCAGGAGGGGCTCCGGCAGCGCGGCGCAGTTCACCTTCACCAGGGAGTTGGCGCGGCGATCGCTCTTCTCGTGTACGAGTTCCGCCAGGACCTCCTTGCCGACGCCCGTCTCTCCGCGCACCAGGATCGGGACGTCGGAGAGGGCGATGCGGTCGACCGTCTCCAGGATCTC